>CAIRCR010000156.1 GCA_903877065.1 uncultured Pseudomonadota bacterium | reverse complement strand
TCGCATCTCGCGCAAAAATTCAGCTAGATAATCGACAATCATGCCGTATTGGTTGGTGAAAAATTCGGGGCGCATTTTAGGAATTTCCCAGCCTGGAACGTAGGCATGGAAACGGTCAAAGAATGCACTGTCAATCATCACTTCAGGAAATGGTGCGAGCAAATGTGACGTTTTAACCATTGATTCAACACTTTGGTTAATGTTGCCGATAAAAACCATTGAAGCATTCGCGTTGATGGCTTCACGTCCTCGACTAAATGACCCTGAAGCCATGTAATCTTTCATAATTTGGATGCCATCTTTGTCTTTAAAGTTAATGCCAGCAACTTCATCAAACGCAACTACGTCCCACAATCCCACTAACCCGACTTTGCGTGCCGCCATGTTATAAAACAGGTTAGCAACTGTTGTTTGTCCACCTGAAACCAAAATGCTGTTAGGACTGATTTCTTTGTAAATGTGGCTTTTTCCTGTGCCGCGAGGACCTAGTTCACAATAGTTATAATTATTTTCGACCAGCGGAATCATGCGTGTTAATAAATGCCATTTTTCACGTTCTTTGAAACTTGATGGTTCCATGCCTGTTGAGCGTAACAACACATCAATCCATTGTTCATGCGAAAACTGTTTGCAGCTCTCAAACAAGTGTTGCATATCCATATTGGGCATTTGAATAGGTTTCAAATCGGTGATGATGAATGGCGAACTTCTTTGGTTTTCTTCAAACTGATACAGCACAGTGACAATGCACCAAATCCCACCGACTAATAATTTTTCAAAATCACGAATGAACCTGTCAGAAATTTCGGCATTCTTGACACCAAGATTAGAAAGTAAGGCTTCATACACATCACGTTTTTCATTCAATCGAACGGTTACTTTATCAATAACTTTGTAACTGCCGCTTTCTCTTATTTTGGACTTTACCTTTTCAGCTTCATCAGGGCGAACGTAATTGTCAGCCAGAATGCGTTTAACATTGGTTAAGCCAGCTTGAATGGTTTCTTCATCGTCGCTGGCACAGTACATTCCCAGTAGATATTCCAAAACATAAACGGGAACGTTTGCTCCCTCTTTAATCAATTTGGTTAAATCTTTGCGAACAACTTTGCCTGCAAAATGCTTGTTTAACAAAGCATCTAAACTCATTTCCATTTCGTCAGAATTGTTTTCAAACATACCCATCCTTAAAAATCATTACTGAATGCTAAATCAATTTTCAGCGTATCGCGCCTTAATTCCACTTTTGTTTTAGCATCACGCACGACCAAGTAGTAATCCTTGTTACGGTCATAATCACCAGAGCGGACAGTCAACATAACGGAGCGTTTTCGTTCGTCGATTATGCTAGAGGTACTGTCAAATGTAACGGTGATTTCGTTACTAATAGGTGTGTCGCCGTCTCTTAGCGAAACAACAACTGTGCGTGGCAACATTTGCTGTGATACCGCTTCGTTTTGGATAAATTCAAAGCGTTGCGTATTGGTTACGACCTTGTTTGATGAACCGAGCAAACTAATTCCGACTTCTCTTGTTTTAGCCGATTCACTCTCGGACGCACGGATCGCAATGACGGGAATGACAATTTCTTGCGGCATTGCACCACCATGAACAAAGCGTGCGCCACCTGCAAAGTGAAACCGATTTACGCCTTTGGGAATCCAAAAATCAAGGCTTTCTGTTGCTTCTGTTCCAGCGGTAATTGCGGTGTTTCCAGCCCATGCTTTTTCATTATTGCCAAGTTGTTGACCCAGTAAATAACGTTTCTTTGCGTGCAATGTTCCTACAGGTTTTTCATCAATAGTGGATTTATCAACTTGTTCTAATGCTGATTCTTGGTAGAGAAAACCGTGGTCTGCGGTTACTAAAACCGTTGAACCGAAGTTATTGGCAATAAAACTGATGAGTTGCGAAAGTTCGTTAATGGTTTCTTCTGCTGCTTCAAACGTTTTTGTTTCGGAAGCCTGTTTATCACCGATTAAGTCAATTCGGTCGTGGTAGACATAAATGAGTTGATGTTCGCGGATAAACTCTCGTCCTTTTTCTTTACCGAGTGCGAGTAAATCTTCTGCTTTAATTGCTGTTCCTGAATAGGTTTCTAAATGCGCGGCGCGTTGTTCCATTGACGACACGGCTTTTTCATCGGCAAGGACATCTAAATTGCTGTTGGTTTTATAAGCTAGTGTTTTATGCGGTAACAATGAAGCCATACCTAAACGAGTATAACTGGGTAATACACCTAACATGGTTGACAGCTCTGCTTTTAGCCTATTTTTACGATTGATTTCTGAGGTTAGTTCTTGAGCCACTTCGTAACGCAACGCATCAGACAACACAACAAAAATTCGTTTGGCTTTTCCACCAAGTAATGGTTTTACATTTCTACTGTAAAAGTCGTATTGATTGGTGAGGTTGGGAATTTTCCAAGTCGATAACAAACCTGTTTCGCCTTCTAATACTTTTGCCCATGTCGAACTTAGTTGTGGTATGAACCAGCCAGAATAAGCGTTTTCAATGCGTTCTTTTAAATCGTGCAATAAACCCCAACCCATTGGCTCAACGAGTTCGGTTGCGCGATGAAAGTGACGATAAAATTGGTCAAATTGGAATAATCCGTTTGTGTAGCAAGCAAAGCCTGTTTCAGCATCGGTGAAACTAAAGCCATCGTGATATTTTTCTTGTAGCGAAATAAATGAAATAGCGGCTTCTAGTGCATCGTAGCAAGCACTTAATGCGCGATTAACGTCATTCGTTGCAAAAGATGTCGTTGCCCAATGTCCATCTCGTCTTTTTGAAATTATCTTTGCCAGTGAATCTGTCGTTACGCCATTTAAAATTTGGTTTTTCAAATCGCTGATAATGCGTTTTTCTACCACTTCAAATGTCATTACATCACGCAAATCATAGGCACAAAGATTGGTTAAGCTATTTCCTAAAGCCAATTCTTGAGCGACTTCGCTACTAATCAAATTGTAATTGGCGTAATGTGTTATGTCGCTGCGCCAACGTGAGGCAAACACTGCTGCATTGGTTGCTAAATTACGTTCTGGTAGGACAAAAT
>CAIRCR010000155.1 GCA_903877065.1 uncultured Pseudomonadota bacterium | reverse complement strand
TATTTCGTCTTCATTTCCTACACTGAATTGGAAACCCGAAAGCATTAAATTCATAGATGATTCGCGTAAAACCGTGTTGTATTGCTATCGACTAAAATAATATGACGTGGTCGGGTGATTTAACAGAGCTTGACTGACTTTAAACGAACTCGTTTTAATTCAGCCTCTGAGTTAGAATTTGCACAGATTTTGTAGTTGTGCCGTTACAATTACCCCAACCTGAAATTTTTACCGAATCGGTACATAACCCCCACCCCTTATATGACTTTAAATCCAAATCAATTACTTACTTTTTCGTCACAACATCGTTTGCAATGGGAAGATTCACAACAAAAATACGTTATTTTATATCCCGAAGGTATGGTTGAATTAAACCAAAGTTCGGCTGAAATTCTAAAATTATGCGATGGCACACGTCAACTTCCTCAAATCATTCATGAATTAGAAGTCACATTTGAAATGACAGGATTAGGCGATGACATCACGGCATTTTTGGAAGACGCGTTGAACAAAGGTTGGATTATTTAAAAAGTATGCTCACGCATAGCTCGAACCCGCAGATTTCAATCCTAAACGGTCAAACAATGCCAAATCACGGTTCGTCATTGGGTTATCGGTGGTAAGTAATTTATCACCGTAAAAAATCGAATTTGCGCCTGCAAAAAAACACAACGCTTGCATTTCATCGCTCATTTCATTGCGTCCCGCTGACAAACGTACACGCGATTTTGGCATCATAATTTTCGCCACAGCAATCGTGCGAATAAACATCAATGGGTCAAGCGGCTCTGTTCCCATGAGCGGAGTACCCTCGACTTGCACCAACATATTCACAGGGACACTTTCGGGATGTTGCGGCATATTTGCCAGTTGAATGAGCAAATTAGCGCGATCCAAATCACTTTCCCCCATTCCAACAATTCCCCCGCAACACACGTTAATGCCTGAATTACGCACGCGCTTGAGCGTGTCTAAACGATCTTGATAAGTGCGCGTTGTGATAATTTCTGAATAATAATCTTCGGACGTATCCAAGTTGTGATTGTAATAATCCAAACCGCCTTCTTGTAATCGCGTCGTTTGCTCGTCGGTGAGCATTCCCAAAGTGACACAGGTTTCCATTCCCAACGCTTTTACACCTTGCACCATTTCAACAACCCGCTCAACGTCAGAGTCTTTTGGTTTACGCCACGCCGCTCCCATGCAAAACCGTGTTGCACCTTGAGATTTTGCACGTTGCGCGGCTTGTAAAACATCGTCAATTGCCATCAACGGTTCAGATTTTAAACCCGAATCGTAACGCGCACTTTGAGGGCAATAACCGCAATCTTCAGAACAGGAACCCGTTTTAATGCTCAATAAACTACTGATTTGTACTTCGTTGGGATTAAAATTTTCGCGGTGAATCATTTGTGCTTTAAACAGCAAATCATTAAAGGGCAACGCATATAAATTTAAAACTTCTTCTGCTTGCCAATCGTGGCGAATGGTTGAAACGGTTGAACTGTACATTAAAACAAAACTCCTGAAATTATTATGAAAATAAAAAACGACTTAACTTACAAAAACATACACAACGTTTGTGTTTGTGTATCATTGTAAGATAAATTTTAACGCATTCGAGCCAACGCCAACACGGCAAACATAAGCAAAATCATAACAATTGTTTGAATCGTTTCGATGCTGTAATCACTAAGTTCAATCATGTTTTTCGACTGTCGTTAAAGTTGTTTAATTTGTGCCAATACGTCTTGCGCGTGACCTTCGTGGGTGACACCATACATCACATTTTCTAAAACACCTGCTTTGTTGATAATGAATGTGGAACGCAAAATTGCCATACTTTTCACCCCATTCTTTTCACGTTCACGCCACACGCCGTAACTTTCACATAATTTACCATTCGTATCGGCGAGCAAATCAATTTTAAGACCAAATTTATCAATAAATGCTTGATGACTTTCACAAGAATCTTTACTGACACCAATAACAACCGTGTCGTTAGCCAAAAATTCATGCGCTAATTGCGTAAAATCATTGGCTTCAATCGTGCAACCTGGCGTGTCATCTTTGGGATAAAAATACAGAACAACATTTTTTTTATCTAAATAATCGTCTAATTTAACAACTTCATTGTGTTGATTAACCGATGCAAACAAAGGAGCGGCTTGTTGATTTTCTAACATGATGTTTTCCTAAAATTTAGAGTTGAGTTAATTTGAAAAATGATATTTTTTTAAAAGCGCGGCAACTCTTGCTTTGATTGCGGCTTTTAGTTTTAAACTGAGCTGATAAATTGCCGTGTTGCGAATGACTTCATGCGCCCAACGCAACACACCCGTAATGCTGTTATAAATTGCCGCAAACCATTTGAACGTCAATAACGCCGTTTTCACTAAACGAAAAATTCGCGCAATCAATAATGTGCTGAATAATTTCACACCAATTTCGACCAAAATGCCTTCAATAATTGCGCCATGCGTCAACAAAAAAACGGCGAGAATGTTAAACGGTGTTGCAATCACAATTGGAATTAAAAACGTCAATAAAGCCTGATTTGGTGTTGCGTTTAACAGCCACGCATCAAATTTTTCTAAGTGGAATACCCGTGAAAACCACTGCCCTGCAAGAGCAAGCGCGTCCCAGAGCCATTCTTCTAAAATGACAAGGAGCGCGAAAATAGAAAGCAATACTTGTTTAATCACGCGCAAACACCGTTTACCATTCCAAAAGATTCCACATATTTACGTCCGCGCCACGATCCAATTCATTGCTTCGTACGTCCATTTTTCCATCGCCGTCGGTATCGTGTAAATAATACGGTGGACCAATATCGGGAATGACTTTAATCATGTATAACCGTCCACCTCGACGATATTCTTGAATTGTTTTTTTGCCTTTACGAATGACCGTAATATCGGGTTCTAGCGTCTCACCACTTTTTACTGCTTTGGGTGATTCGGGGACATCTGGTACATTTTCTAAACGTGGGGGCGCGTCGTCTTCAGCCGCGTTAATAGTAGCAAACGGTAACAGCAACACACTCACTAAAAGTAAACGTCGCATAATTATTCCTTGTCTTAAATGTTCAATGAATCGGTTTTATTAAATAAATGCGCCATTTTTACCGCTTTCGTTTTCAAATAATCAATGTTGTCTTGATTTGCGGCAATTTCGAGAGGTAAACGCTGCACAACGTTAATGCCTAATTTTTTTAACGCCTCAATTTTCGCTGGATTGTTGGTTAACAACAAAACAGAACGAATGTTTAAATCCACTAAAATCGCCGCCGCAATATCGTATTCACGCTCATCGGCTAAATGCCCCAAGGCTAAATTTGCATCCACCGTATCCAATCCGTGATCTTGCAAATTGTAGGCTTTTAACTTGTCAAACAAACCAATGCCGCGTCCTTCTTGGCGCAAGTAAATCACCACGCCACAACCTGAATTTTCAACAAATTGCAACGCACGCTCTAATTGTTCGCCACAATCACAACGCCGTGAACCAAAAATATCGCCCGTCAAACATTCCGAATGTACACGAACTGGCACATTTTCTTGTTTAGAAACATCGCCTTTCACCAACGCTAAATGTTCTTTTTCGTCTTGATTGGTTTGGTAATAATGCAACATAAAATCGCCGTATTTCGTTGGCAATCTAGCTTGCAAAGTGACTGTTAATTTTAAATTCACGTTTTCTTTTTACCTCAAAATGACATCATGCTTGTATTGTAGCGGTTGACGGCTATTTTAGCCGCAAAATAATGTAGTCCAAAAATTAAGCTCCCCGTATCACAAAATTGGCTGTTTTTTATTCAAACGATCTAACCTTAATGTCAAAAGACACAAAGAATTTTCGCAATTATCAGACTTTAACAACCGCGTGATTGATGGACGCTAAAATTTAAGATAAAGTTGCCAATATTCAAATAGTTGAGTTATTACTAATAAGCTGTATTTTTTTAAACAATAGGAATAAATACAATGACAATTGCATGGGATCAGCGTTTTAGTGTAGGTCACAGCACCATTGATGCTGAACATAAATCACTTCTAATTATTATCAATTCGATTGAAATGGCATTGCGACATCCTGACGATAAAGAGGCTTTGTTGTATTTTGTCAATCTGTTATACGAAACAGCAATAAATCATTTTCGTTACGAAGAAGAATTGCAAATTAAACACTCATATCGATTTCACAAAACAAATGCAAATGGACATAAATATTTAATGATTGAGTTAAATCGAATTATTGATGAGATTCACCAAATTACAAAACTTACCGTTATAGATGACGAAAATCTTCTC
>CAIRCR010000154.1 GCA_903877065.1 uncultured Pseudomonadota bacterium | reverse complement strand
TGGGTACCAATACAAGCTACTTTATGCCGAATTCTTCTTGGGTCATTTTTTTCTCTTTACGCAAACTCTTTATTCGTTGTCCAACTTCTTTAAAATCACTCATCTTAAACTCCTTATAACTGATAAAAAATAAGTTTTATATCGGCATTCTTTTAGCAATAGTAAAACTATTTTTACTTTTGGTAAAACTATTTGTACCTTTTGAAATATAAAGTTAAAATGCTTAAACTTTTAAATATAAGATGATAAACTTTAACAATTAAAATAACTTATAAATATATGAAAAAACAAGATGTTATAGATTTATTCGGTGGCAAAAGTGTTGATTTAGCAAGAGCAGTGGGAAGAAGTAAGCAGTGCGTTAATCATTGGAAAGATGATTTGACTAAATCGCAATCCGAAGCAGTTATTGCAGCGGCAGTAAGAATGCGATTGCCACTAGAAAATTTAGACCGAATTATGGCAGGGGATTAGAAGAAATGAATTCAGAAAATTTAAACAGCGAAATTGCTGAGTTAGTTGCAACGCACGCAATAAATCACATCATTGCGCTTGAAAGCGCGGTGAAAGTGGGAATGCGTTTGCTTGATATTAAGAAGCAAATTGCAAGCGAGGAATGGGTAGTTTGGGCGACTGAAAACTGTCCTCTATCTCGTCAAACAAGAAATAACTATATGTCACTTGCTCGTTACTGGCTCGCAACTGGCGAATACCCATCATCGAGTAGCCTCACTGTTTCGATTTCACTTCTAAGTGCGAGCGAAGAAGTAAAGATGATTGTCAAAGAAAAAGAGGCTGTGGGTGAAGTTGTCACGCAACAAGAAGTCGCAAAATTAAAACAAAAACTTCCTACTGCAAAACGTATCGCAAGCAAAGTCGTTGGATTGCGTAAGTTTATTTCAGCAGGAAAGCAGAGTGAGGCTATCGAATATAGCGATTGGTTAAACATTCGTGACGACATAGCAGATGCGCTAGAGGATATTAACATCATCATCGCCAGTGCAAAAAAATAACGATGAATTTTAAGGTTTTTCACTTATGCGTACTTTTGTTTTGCTTTGGGAAAATCATAACGAGTAACGCATGGGTGATTTTATTTGAACGCTACGTTGGCATACCGTAGTGAACGTGGAATGTGTATGCCATTTTTAGAGGGATTAAAGTGAGCGAGAAAATTCAAGAGTTAATCGATTCAGCAAAAGCATTGCGTACTGAAACTAATGAAATTGAAAAAGTACAGGTTTCTGGTTTGTCGTCAATGTTGCTACGCGCAAATAACGGTATGCACGTTGATTTAAGAGCCAGTAACGAGCCTGGGCTATTCAAACGTATTGCTGATGCTTTAACGCCGACTGTGATACAAAAAAAAGAACTCTGTCGTGAGAACGACAAGAAATTAGCAGAAGTAGAAAAGATGCTCTCTTAACAGGGGAAATTTATGTCTGAAACCGAATTTAGAAAAAATGTAGTTGATGGGCTTGCTGCTATGTTTGAGCAATTTGAACGCTCGAATGATTTGCGCGAAAGAGAAATTGCATTACTGGAAGAAACCAATGCAGTCGTTAGACGCAATGCCGAGGCAATGCAGCAGTACACAAAAGGGTAGGCAATAAAAAACCCGCTTGACGGGCAGTTGGGCGGGTTAGTTGAAGCGAAATTTTAAATACATGGCAATTTTGCCACAACGAATAAGGTGATACAAATGAAATTTCAAATATCAGCAATAAATCAAATTGGCATCGTCGAAGCTGATTTGCATAAAAAAACAGATGTAGTCGATTGGGCGTTGCTTGATT
>CAIRCR010000153.1 GCA_903877065.1 uncultured Pseudomonadota bacterium | reverse complement strand
GGATAAGCATTTTGATGAATCTGACGCTATTCGTTTTCGGAATGGAGTAGAGCTTCTGCTTGAACAAAAATATGAAAAATTTAATGATAACGTTAAAGTCAGAAAGGAAGAATTGGATAGGGCTTTTGATGAGGCAGATGCAATTAAATTAGTTGTTGCTTATATTGGCTCTGGATTTTCTGATCACGCGAACAGTGCGCTTAAACAATTAACTGAAAACGAAGAACATCACGAGGTTGGAAGATTACAAAAAGAAATCGAAGAATTTGATTCAGAAAAAGTTAAAGCAGCATTGCTTGATGAACAAAGTACAGGCGTAGTTAATGACTGTATTTATTTGAGTAAATATCAACATTTATTGGCAGTTCCGCGTGATACCCACATTGGAGTAGCTTTGCTCTCCGATTTAGTTAATCTTCATAAAAAGCACGAAAAAGCATTGTACGAACGTAACATCCGTTATTTTCTTGGTACTAAAGGAAATGTCAATAAATCAATTCAAGAAACATTACTGAAAAACCCAGAAAACTTCTTTTACCTGAATAATGGAATTACTGCCCTCGCGGATATTATAGAAACTCCAAAAGGTGGACAAGTCAAAAGAAAGTTGAATTGCAGAGGACTATCAATTATCAATGGCGCACAAACGATTTCATCTGCTGTCGATTTTGTTACAAAAAATCCAACACATGATATTTCTGACGCGAAAGTTCTTGTTACCCTAATAAAAGCCGATCAAACAAGCGCATTTGGACAGGAAATAACACGTTCACGAAATCACCAAAATCCAGTATCAGCAAATAATTTCATAGCATTAGATGCAAAACAAGAAGAATTACGCCGTGAACTAGCCTACCTCAATTACAGTTATCATTATCGCCCAGAAGCAATACCAAACAATTCTGAATCTACTGATAACATTATTACTATCGATGAAGCTCTAAGAGCTTTAGCTTTATTTGAAAGGAATTCACGTTATCCGTATTGGCTTAAAAATGATTTCTCACGTTTGCAGAATACAGATTCAAATGAATATAAGTCTTTATTTTCAAAGGAATTAAATGCAACAAAATTGGCAAATATGGTCTTATTCTTTCGGTTTGTCAAAGATGTAATCAACAGTAATATGAATTCTTCAAGTGGAGCAGAAAGTTTATTTTATCGACACGGCATTTTTGTTATTGCATCTGTTTTAGCCAAATCTTTCGATAATCAAATCGACAGTGGAATTTTAATACCTCAAGAAGATATAAATCAAAAGCTAAGTGAGCCAGTGGATAAATGTCGTCAAATTTGTTTTGAAAAAGCTAGTCCTTTAATTGGAACTGGTCGAAGTGTTTTAGCGTATTTCAGAAATCAAAATAACACAATTAACTTAATGGAAACGTGTATGGCAAAATTTCAGGAATTAGATACTACTGAAGCATATCGACAACTTAAAAGTGTTCATACTGGTAGCAACGAAGCATATCCTCAAGAAAAGTTATTTAATTTTCTGATTTCTCAAGCGAAAAAAATAAAATGACCAAACAAAAACTAGAACTCACATGGATAGGCAAAGAAAAACGCCCACGTTTAGAGCCACGCATTCTGCTTGAAGACAAAGAAAAATCCTACCATGCAAAGCATCGTGTCACGGACAACGACAGCTTCGACAACCGTTTGATTTTCGGTGACAACTTGCTTGCACTCAAAGCCTTAGAACAAGAATTTACAGGCAAAATAAAATGCGTTTTTATCGACCCGCCTTACAACACAGGCAGTGCTTTTCAACATTACGATGACGGTTTAGAACATTCGATTTGGCTCGGTTTGATGCGTGACCGCTTAGAAATTATCCGTTCTTTGCTTGCTGATGACGGTTCATTGTGGATTACGATTGATGACAACGAAGCGCATTATTTGAAAGTGTTGTGTGATGAAGTTTTTGGACGTGTTAATTTTGTTGCAAATGCAATATGGCAGAAAAAATATGCACCACAAAATGACGCAAAATGGCTATCAGATTCGCATGACCATATTTTGATATATGCAAAAAATAAAACCATTTGGCGACCG
>CAIRCR010000152.1 GCA_903877065.1 uncultured Pseudomonadota bacterium | reverse complement strand
TTGTTGATGGTACTGGCACTTCATTTGATTTACCCGAAGATGACACCTATAACGCAGGTGATATTCTTGTTCGTCAAACTGATAAAGCTGGGAATGTATCCGAAGTAGAAAGCACAAACGCAGCCGACTGGACGATAGACACAAAAGCTGATGCTCCTATCATTATGCTTGCGAATGACACAGGCAGCAGCACAGAGGATAGAATCACAAAAGACGGTACGGTCAAGGTGAGCGGCACTGAAACCGGTGCTGTAATCTCATACAGTACTGACGGTGGTCTAACTTACACTGACACTACAGAAGATAATTTCATACTGGGTGATAACATTTATGCAACCGGTAGTATCTTAGTGAAACAAACCGATCTTGCTGGCAATGTCAGTGGTACTGTTACATTAGATGGAGTTACTATTGACTCAAACGTTTACGCTCCAGCAATTTCACTTACAAACGACAGCGGCAGTAGCGCAATCGACGGCTATACAAAGGATGGCAACGTAAGCGTGAATGACATTGAATCTGGCGCAGATGTTTTTTACAGTGTTGATGGTGGTAGTACTTTCAGTGATTTACCTGAAAACGGCCTTCAATTGTCTGAAGGAACGTATGAGGCCGGTAAAGTTGTTGTTAAACAGACCGACTTAGCGGGTAATTCAAATTCAACCTCTAATTCAGCTGACTGGGTTATTTTGAAAACATCAGTCAACGTAAATGCAAGCAATGCAACCGCCTTTAATGCAGGTGTTGAAGATTTCACATTCTCAGTGGCTTCGGGCAATTACAGATACGATATCGCAGGTTTTGGTACAGGTGATAAAATTGATTTCCCAAGCGGTAACACACCCAATGTTATCAATAGCAGTGTCACTGACCATGCGCTTGATTTGCAATTTGCAAACGCAGGTAACATTACCACGGTGCGCATAACGGGCTTAACAGACGTTCAAGAAAATAACCTTGTCACGCTAAATGCCTTTAAAACAGTCTTCCCTGGTAGCATCACCACAACCGGCAGTGCAACAGACGGCGCCGCAAACCATACAGCGGTTTCAGCAACAGGCAGTACAAATGTAAGCGCTGGCGATGTAGTGCTTGATTTTGCGAAAGGTAATTACACGTACAACGTTACAGGGTTTGCAAGAGGCGACGTACTTAATTTCCCTGCAGATGTTACTCCCACGGTTAAATCGGGCCCCGCGACTGATAACAAAGTTGATATTGAATGGGCAAGTGCTGGATCAGTCATTACGGTGAGTGTAGCAGTAACCCCTGAGCAAGATGACGCGATTTTCTCGCTTAGCACGTTCAAAACAGTGTTTGGAACTGCTAGTATCGCAAACGCGGGTACATTACCTATCACGCCTGTAACAGGTAGCACAAATGCTGTTTCAGGCACAGGTAGTGCGGTGGCAACAACTGGGAATGTAAAATTCGATTTTGCCGCAGGCAAATACAACTACACCATTTCAGGTTTTAGTAATGGTGACGTGTTAAACTTCCCTGATGATGTCACTGCAACCATTAGAAACCCAATCGAAAACAACGGAACATTGGATGTAGAATGGGCGACGAACGGAAACCAGATTGTTGTCACGTTAACTGGCTTGGCCTCAGATAATGCTTGGTCATTGAATTCATTCAATACGGAGTTTGGTGCAGGTTCAATTATTTAAACGATTTATGAATTTCCGCTAACTTTTATACAAATAGTGTAAAAGTTAGCATATAAAAATTAGCGGTTAATCATTTAAAAATTGACCTTAATTTTTACTTCTTTAAAATGTACTACTAGGGTGATGTAATCACTTCTTTTTTTCTCTCGGAGTTATTTAACATGGCACAAACATTTCTAAAATCAACAGATTCAACCTATAAAATTGCTAACTCAGGTGATGAAGTTTTCGGTGCAAACGGTGTGCAAGTTGCCACTATTGAAGCCGGCGTCACTGGCATCACGGTTAACGCAAACGTTGAAGGCGTTAAATTTGCTGGTGCAAGCACTGATTACAGTTTCAAAATCATTGATCGTAGCAGCTTAGGCGTTTATAGCGGCACAACATTGGTTGCAACAGTTGCAATTGATCAAGCTGATGGCATTTCAGAGTTGACTTTCAGCGATGTGAAAGTAGCTGCAGCATTAACATTGTCTT
>CAIRCR010000151.1 GCA_903877065.1 uncultured Pseudomonadota bacterium | reverse complement strand
ATAACTAATTACCTAACAAAAATAAAAAACTTGCTGGCTATGAAACCAACAAGTTTTAAAATTTAAAAATCGTATTTAAAACCCGCCTGCACAAGACGTGGTGAACCTGGCAAAATACCGCGCACACGGTCTACAACATATTGGTTATCAAGCAAATTTTTCACTGACACAAACACATTCAAACCGTCATAAACTTTATAAGTGCTGGCAAAATTCACCACCGCATAATCTTGAATTTTGCCATATTGCCCTGAACGCGCTTCTGCGCTATTTGCGCCATTTGGATGGTCTGCACCTGATTCTAAATTCATGAAATCACCGAATTGTTCTGCCACAAAAACCGTTTCAAAATGCGCGTCAAAACCAATTGGATGTGAATAACCAACCGTTGCGGTAATTAAATGTTCTGGTGCGTAAGGCGAACGATTACCCAGTTTTGAACCGTACACATAACCATTTGGACAGCTTGCAGGCACTTTGCCATCAGAAAGCGGCATACAGCGAAATTGCGAAGTCATTTTAGCCGTTGGCACCCAAGTGTAAGCCACTTGCAAATATGGATTATGTGACCAGTTGAATAATTCTGCGGTGTCGAGGCGGTTCATAAATTCAATGCCTTGAAATAACGCTTGACCTTGTGCAACAGGCGTATCGTTACCGCCGATTGTTCCTAGCACTGTGAGATTTTCAAAATCGTTATGAAACAATGTTAAATCGGTTTTTAAACCTGTGAGCGGTTCGCTTTTTACACCCACTTCGTAATTCCAGCTTTTTTCTGCTTGAATTTCAACGCTGTTGCCGTCGTTATAAACACTGTCTTCAACACGCGGTGGCGCGAAACCTCTGTGCATTCCAAAAAATAACGTCGCTTCATTCACGGGGCTATAAGTCATGGCAAATGAAGGCAGAGCTTCCATTAAATCAGACTGCCCCGCTTTGCCGTTCAATTTATTGATACGTTCATAACTAACTGATTCGACGCGCACACCTGGTGTCATCGTCCAATTTCCTAAAATAAAACGATTTTGAATAAAGCCCGAATACGCATCGGCGTAACGTTCATTTCTTTCACCTGTTACAAAATTACTTGCTGCGTAATGCGTTGGTGCATTGCCGTCTGTTGTGACGCGATATTGATTTTCAAAATGAGCGCGAAAACCTGCATCTAATTCGCTGGCAACACCAAACAAATTGTATTTTGCGTGCAATGTTGGCGCAACGCCCCATGTTTCGTAACTGCGTAATCTGCCGCGAGTAAAATTACAACTATCCACATCAATGGCTTGACCGCTCAAACGTTGTTCTCGATAACCTACAACGCCGCCTGCGGTATCGCAATTGGTGTCTGTGGGTTGTTGATTCATTTGTCGCCACCAATCACGATTAAATTTTGACCAATAAAAACTCGTTGACAGCGTGACATCCTCGTTAAATTTGAGATCATGCGTGGCAGACGTTGCCCAGCGTTCAGTTTCAAACGTGTCATTTTTAAACGGATTGTAAAATTGCCCAAAATTTTTATATTCCGACTCGGTTAAACCGAATGTTGATTGCGAACTTTCTTGATAAAAATCGCCGCGCAAGGTGAGTTTGTTGCGTGAATTTATATCGAGAACAGTTTTTAAATTCACGTCATCAATTTTTGCAAACGTATTATCACGCGAGCCTTGACCTTCTTTGTGCAAATAATCCATCACACCGCCGAGGCTATTTAATCCACCAACATTTTCAACCGTGCCGCCTGCTCTTGCGTGACCGTTTAAATAATCTCGACTGCCACCAATAAAACCGAGCGAACCACCAAATTTTTTAGGCACATTTGGCGTTAAATAATTCACCGCGCCGCTAATCGTTTGAATGCCGTATTGCGTCATGTCTGCACCTTTTAAAACTTCGATGCCGTCATAACGTTCAACAGGCGGATGATAATAAATGTCGTTGTCGCCGTAAGGTGCGAAATTAAGCGGCAAGCCGTCTTCTAAAAAAGAAACTTTCGTTGAACGAAACGGATTCATCCCTCGAATTCCGATATTTGGACGTATGCCGAAACCTTCTTCATCACGCACAAACACGCCTGTGACTTTTCGCAAGGCTTCATTTACGCTAGAAACATGGCTTTCAAACAATTCTTTTTCATCTAAAAAAGTCCCTGAACCAAGCCAATTTTCTTCACTCATTATTTTTTCACCTGTAATTACCATTGGCGGCAGTTCAACTTTTTCATCAGCTTTTAACGCGCCATGTTGTAGACTAATTGCCGCCAACAAGGCAGTAGCAAGTTTTCTTTTTTTCATAGAGTTACTCTCTGATTTAAGTTAAATTTCTGAATCGTGGCGGTGTTCGCTAAAATAACGCCACTTTTCAATCAATTGACTTCCGTACTCATGACTAAATTCATTTTCAAAAAATCCGTGTTACTGCTTGTTGGCACTTTTTTAATTTCAGGTTGCGCTTCTGAACCTGCTCCCGTCACAGTCGAATCGTTCAAACCAGGTTTGGGCGAAATTATGTCTTTAACCGCAATGCGTCACGCCAAAATTTGGTTTGCAGGTCAAGCCGAAAACTGGGCATTAGCCGCTTACGAACTCGACGAACTCAAAGAAGGTTTTGAAGATGCGGAGTTGTTTCACCCAACGCATAAACATTTAAAACTTCCGATGAAACAACTCATTTTAGCCACGATGCAACAACCGATGAATGCGTTAGAAAAAGCGGTTGAAGCGAAAAATCTGATTGAATTCAATAAGCAATACGACCAATTAACAACGGGTTGCAATGCGTGTCATCAAATGGCAGATTTTGGTTTTAACGTGAACGTGGTCATACGCCCGAATTTCAATCCGTTTTCAAATCAGAATTTTTCAGCGCATTAGTTTTCAGTTTTTGGTTTTAACTGACGATTGACAAAAAAACCAATCCCAAACGCAAACGCCACAACAATCAGCGCGATTTTTAAAAATCCACCTGCTGATTGTGGTTCACCTGCAACCGTCATCGCAACAATTAACGGAATATGCAACGCGCTCATTTCGGGCGCGGTGTTTAAATCCGCATCTTCAACATAAAGCACGACATCATATTTGCCCTGTTTTTCAAAATTCACTGTTGTGGTTAAAACGCCTTGTTTTTCAATTTTTGGCTCAGTTTGAGCAATCAAGTTCTTTTTACTATCAAATACTTTTAGCCAAACAGGTTTGCGGCGCACGTCGCGGTCAAGTAAATCAATCGTAATTTGTGCGTTGCCCAAATACGGCAAATCTTCACACAAGCCTGCAATCGTGGTTTTTTTGTCCTTCATTTGACTAATCGGATAAACGGCGAAATTGGCAATATAAAAATCGTTAGTTTGCATACAGCCAAACATATCAATTTTTCCACCCACGCCAGTACGCGGCGCAAGTGGCACAGAAGCAAAAACATTTGCAGAAAGCAAAAACAGCAACACCATTTTTAAAAACGTTTT
>CAIRCR010000150.1 GCA_903877065.1 uncultured Pseudomonadota bacterium | reverse complement strand
GAAACATCAATTTTTTGAATGCGTTTGCCCGACGTATCAAAGCGCGAAAGTTCACGTTTGTTTGGATTTGCTGTCCAAATATCGTTTTTTGCCGCAAAAAGACTTAACGCCGCGCTTTCATTTTCAACAATCGTATTTTCAAAATGCAAGCCTTGCGCGTCTAAAAATATCGTTTTTTCTGCCGAAACCGCAACGCCCACAGGTTGCTGTAAATTGTCGATTAAAACGCGCTGCGACGTAATTTCTACCGCCCACGAATTGGTAAAAATCAGCCATAAAAAAATTGCCAAAAATAACTTAACGCAACATTTCACGAATAATAATCCGTTGTTCATCGGTTTTGTAATGCTCTAAAAAGCGCGAAATGATGTGTGTTTGAATGGCTTGCACTTGTTTTTCATCTGCCCCCAATGCGCTTAAATCGAGCTTTGATTTTTTGTCGTTGTGGCATTCTTGACAGGGCGTACCTTGATGCGTTTTTTCGGCTGTTTGTTTGTCTGTTTTTTGCCAATACAAAGGCGCGTGAATTTTGGCGTGTAGCATGGCTTTTTCGGTTTCACTGCCATTTTTCCATTTTTCAGCGATTTGTTTGGCAAAAGCATCATTTTTTAATATAAAAATCCGTGCGTCATTTAAAAAAGGCGCGATTTTTGGATTGTTGGGACGTTGCTTTTCGTTGTCGATGTCTTTGCTAATCCGCAATAAATTTTCCACTGAAACAGGCTGTTGTTTTTCCATATCAAACCATCGAAAGGTCAGTTTTTCATTTGCAAAATGACAAGTTTCACAGGCTATAAAACGAACGTGCATATTATTAAAAGCACGGGTTCTAAGTTGCGTTTTGTGTGGCAGAGGCGCGTGACAAGTTCGACAAAAACTATTCGGCGCAGTTTCGAATTCGCCCGCTTGTTTGTGAAATTCTGGAATGACAAATTTTTCCTGAATCTCAACATCTTTGTGGTCATGCACTTTTTTGGTGGACAAATCCACTGCGGCTTGATTAGGCGTGATGTTTTCAATTTGCTGTTGATGCAGAGAAACGTTAGCGGCTAACGTTGATTTAACGATTAACAAAAACACCAAAATAAACATTCTCATGATTTACCCCTCGTCATTTTTTACCGCTGATTTTTCAAACCGCTTCTTAATTTTCGCCCATAAACTTTCTTTCTTTTTTGGTTTTGAACCGATGATAATGCGTTGAAATTTCTCCGCCCCTAAAATTGAATTATTGTTGTTTTTGTTCAATTTATTTGCATCACCAAAAATGCTCCACGCGATATTGCCAATCAAAAACACAATTGAAAGCAAACCTAAAATTGCGGCTAATTTGTACCAAATGGATAACGCTTTAAACGTTTCAAAATCGGGTTTTAAAACATCATCAACTTTCGTTTCAACGCCTAAACCGAGGGTTGCCGCGCCGTGCATTTCTGAATTTAAAAAACCGTTATTCGCCACGCTTTTTGAATAATCTTTGTGACAGTTTGATTGTCCACACGTTTGCGAAAGATGCGCGGCATTCACCGACGATTCTGAATCTTCATCGCGTTTAATGCCGTGATGCAAACCCGTTGGCGCATGACATTCCACGCATGATGCACCCGCCAAATTTCCATCTTTTAACAAACGTCCGTGCAAGGTTTTGTCGTAACTTTCGGTCGAATGAATAAACTCCAAACTGACTGGTTTTTTCTCTTTTGTTTGCGGGTCTTCTTGTTCGACTTTCGCCATTTTTTCGATGTTGCCGTGACAATCAACGCAAATTTTATTCGACAAATTTTTATTCAAATGATTACCAATATAACGCCGCAAAATGTGACCGCTAAATTGATTGCGCCACGCATCACCCTCGTGACAAGTGCCACATTCTGCATCATTGTGTGAAAACTCTTTTTTGAACGCTGCCATTTGCGCCACCGCAATATAAGGCGCGTTATTGTGGCAACGCCGACACGACGGCAAACTTGAATCACTGTCTTCTTGAATGCGATTACCAGCGGCAAAGTCTTTGGTTAACCCTTTGCCGTGCGCGGATTTTTCAAATTCTTTGGCAATATCTTTATGCGTAAACGCCTTGCCGTTAGAAGGTTCTTTGACGTGACAACTTTCACCACAATCCACTAAACCGTCTTTTTCTTCGTGTGGATAATCGGTAATTTTTCGGTGGCAATCTTTGCACGGCACAGAGCCATGCAACGAGCCGTAGTAATCCGATTTCAAAATGGAAGCCGAGCGCAATTGCCCGTGTTTGTCGATGTATTTCAAATCTGGTAAACCGTGACACGAAAAACAACCGTCAGGATCAGGTTGGCGTTTGTCAGCAAACGTGACATTGTAAAAAATTAACAATATCACCAAGAAAAAGAAGTTAAAACGCTTCATCAGTTCACAGTCGCCACAATGGTTAGCATCGTTGTAAAACCCAGAAAAACCGTGGCATTAAAAACCCTTCCCCAATGAATGCGCTTAACATCAACAGCAGGTTCTAAACGCGGTTTGAACGTCACCACTTGCCAATCAGGATCGGGGAAAATTTCCGTGCCTTTTTTCACGCGCTTAGGCACTTTATGACGTGAAGCCGTTGTCCATTCAATCGCGTTCCAGTCGCAAACATCAACGCATTCGTGACAATCCATGCAAGACGATTGTTCGACGACTGCTACTTTATCAATCATTTTTATCGCGCCACACATACAATTTCGAGCGCAAACGTTACAACCTGTGCAACGTTCTTTTGCGACGCGGATTCGGTGCGTACTGCGAAAACGTGAGCCAAAACTGTTTACAATGCCGTCGATTGCGCCAATTGGACACATGAATTGACAATACGCCCGACCTTTGCTTGAGAAAAATCCGAGCAATAAAAGCAACGATAAATTTACTAAACCAACTGCTGAAAAAATAAATGCTATACCACCCGCACCGCCCGACATCGCTTCAACAAGGCGCGGCACGGTAACGAAATT
>CAIRCR010000149.1 GCA_903877065.1 uncultured Pseudomonadota bacterium | reverse complement strand
GAAATCGTTACGCCACTTAGTGATGATTACGAAAAGATGGCGGAAGCGACTTGCATTATGAAAAGTTTGGAAGGTAAAGGTCGCGCTATTATTCGTATGGCTGAAGGTCACAGATTGTACGAAGAAATGACTTTGTATTTGCAGATTGAAAAATACATTGGCAGTCCAAAAGCTGACCAAGCGATTCCATCTCTTAAACGCATTTTAGCTGACCGAAAAGATGAAAACCGCGAACGAAAAATGCGCCTTGCACATCAATTAGAACAAGCGATGCTGACGGGTGAATTTTACGCACTAGGACAAAAACCAGAAATAAAATCGCCTTCAAATGGGTTGGCGTTGTTTGATAACTTGGGCAATTATTTAATCACCAACACTTACTCAAAACTAACGTTGCTCAAACATCGTTGTCCTGATGCAAACGCAGAAATTAAAGCTATTTTAACTTCTGATGATGTCGCTCAACGTTCAATGGACGCAAATAGTCCTGAATTGAATCCACTTGCACTTAACGAAGTGCGCCAGTATTTAGCGTTATCCGCGTCACAAGCACGAGTTTTACTCTCTGATGTAGTGGAACGTTACACAAATTACCCCTACGGCTGGAAACCTGAATCAGAAATTGTATTACTTGTTGCACGCTTGTTTATGGCTAGCGAAATTAAGTTAATGGTTGATGGCGGTGATATTGAACCGCGTGCGGCGATAGAGCCTTTAACAAAATCGGTTCACTTTAAACGTGTTGCCATTTTGAAACGTAAAACGGCTGACAGTAATTCACTCAAACAAGCGCGTGATTTACACCGCGATTTGTTTTCAAAACTGCCAAAAGATGACGAAGACGGTTTAACCGCTGATTACCGAGAATCCTTGCGTAACTGGTTAGATGAGCTAAAACTTTACAATGAAAAGGCATCACGTCCCAATTATCCCGCAAAGCCACTGATTGAAAAGGCTATTTCTCAAGTTGGAAAACAACTCGCCATTCGTGACAGCGTTGAATTTATTCAGGCATTGCTCAACAATAAAAATGATTGGTTAGATTTAGCCGATGATTTTCACGATGTCAGCAGTTTTTATAAAACCCAAGCCGCAACGTGGCAAAAAATGCTTGATGCGCTGAAAAACTTTGAAGATAACCATGAAGCATTGCAACAAAATGTTCAAGCGGTCACAGCTCTCAAAGAACTACACGCTATTCGGGATAATCTAACGCCTTATGGTTTAGTCAGTCGCATTGATGGCTTGTTAGCAACGATTGAAAAAATTAACGAAGAACTTGCCGCACAGGAACGCGAAATTGCGCTAACGACGATTGACCAAAAATTAGCTGAAATCGAAAACCAGCTTTCTACTGTTAAAGCCGATGCTGATTTACGCAATAAGGCTCTGCATCCAATGCAGCAACTCAAAATCAACGTTTCATCACAAAGTAGCATTCCGCAAATTCATTATCTGGCGAACAATTCGGGAACTGCGTTAGATAATGCAACGGATTTAATTATTGAAACGATGCGGAAGTTGGCGGAAGTTCAAACAAAAGCCCCCATCGACACGGTGACACCTGTTCAAGTTGCGACACAAAAAGCTCCACAGAAAGTCATCGCTCGTAATTATGCAAGCAAAGCCTATTTGGAAACTGAAGATGATGTGGATGTCTATTTAGCAAAATTGCGCCAAGAATTATTAGCTGTGTTGAAAGATGGGAAGAAAGCGAGGATTGAATAGCAATTTATAACAAATTTGTTACAATAAACGAATGAATTACAAAATTGATTATTACAATGAAAAAGTTAAGCAGCAAGTGATGTCGTTACCAAAAGGCATTCTAGCGGATTACTTACATCTAACTGACTTGATTGAAAATCATGGGATAGATTTAAAAATGCCAATGTCACGACCAATGGGAAATGGCTTATTTGAATTACGTCCAAAAGGTAGTGAAGGTATTGGTCGTGTATTTTACTGCACACAGGTTGGACAAGTTCTTGTGATTTTGCACAGCTTCGTTAAGAAAACAAATGAAACGCCAGCCGCAGAATTAGAAATTGCAAAACGACGATTAAAAGAGGTTAAAAATGGATAACGATACTTATCAACCTGTTCCACATGACGCAGCTTTCCGTGAACAACTTTTGAGTGACCCAGAAGTAAAAGCCGCTTTTGATGCTAGTGCGGCTAAATACTCCGTTTTAAATGCCATACTGACAGCACGACGCGAGGCAGGTTTAACACAAACCGAAGTCGCGGCAAGAATGGGAACAAAACCTTCAGCAATCGCACGATTAGAAAGTGCTTTAGCATCAGGCAAACATTCACCGTCAATAGATACCTTGCATAAATACGCGACAGCGGTAGGCAAAACACTAGAAGTGCGTTTCGTTTAATTTCATTCACTCAAAGGACTGCCAGATGAACAAAGCCCTACTCAAAAACTACGCCCCACAAGCTCGTCAAGATTTCATTGCCGCTGTGATTGCACGCGCTCAACGCATTGGCATAACAGAAAAAGGCATTTCATCTGCTGAAAAAAGCGGTGATTCCATCATTATTGATGGTCAAGCCTATCCTGCAAAGTTCGGTCAAAAACGCGACAAGCTAGTGGCTCGTATTGATAAAGATGGCTTTTCTCAAACGATGGAAGCCGTTGCTTATACTTGGTTTAACCGTTTTGCCGCGTTGCGTTATTTGGAAATTCACGAGTATTTGCCACACGGTCATGGCGTGCTTTCCAGTAAAGACGGCGTTGTTCCCGACATTCTCACTCATGCCGCAGAAATTGCTCAAAATGGTGATTTAGCCGATTTAAACGCCGCCGAAGTCATCGACATGAAACTGGCAGGCGACAAAGACGGCGAACTTTACCGTTTAATGCTTCTCGCGCAATGCAAAACGTTGTCGAATTCGATGCCGTTTTTATTTGAAAAAATCGACGACGAAACCGAATTATTATTACCTGACAATTTGTTGCTCACTGATTCAGTCATTGCAAAATTAGTCGCCGCGATTCCTGAAGAAGATTGGCAAGAAATCGAAATCATCGGCTGGCTGTATCAGTTTTACATCAGCGAGAAAAAAGACGCGGTCATCGGCAAAGTTGTCAAAAGTGAAGATATTCCCGCCGCCACGCAATTATTTACGCCAAATTGGATTGTGAAATACTTGGTGCAAAACAGCGTCGGGCGTTTGTGGTCAATGGCAAATCCTGATTCGAGTTCAAAAACAAACTGGGATTATTACATCGAACCCGCCGAGCAATCGCCCGAAGTGCAAGCGCAACTTTCACAGCTGATGCAAACACGCCTTGATGAAAATGGCGGCAGTTTAAACCCCGAAACCCTAAAAATCCTCGACCCCGCCTGCGGCTCTGGTCACATTTTGGTTGAAGCCTACGACATTTTAAAAGACATCTATTTAGAACGCGGCTACCGTTTGCGTGATATTCCCCGTTTAATTTTAGAAAAAAATCTTTATGGTTTAGACATCGACGACAGAGCCGCTCAACTCGCAGGTTTCGCGCTGCTCATGAAAGCCCGTGCCGATGACCGCCGCATTTTGGAGAATCCACCGAAGCTCAACATTTTTTCTCTAGTGGAAAGTGGCGAGTGGCAAGTGCCAAGTAAAAGCGAAGAACTCGCCACTCACTACTCGTCACTAATCACTCTCTTCAAACACGCCAAAACCTTCGGCTCGCTGATTCAAATTCCGTCCGATTTAGCAGCGCAACTCCCCGCGCTCGAAGCCCATTTGCTCGAAATCAGTCAGCAAGGCGATTTGCTCGACCAACTTGATGCGATGAATCTGTTGCCGCTCGTGGCGCAAGCCCACATTTTAGCGATGAAATTCGATGCCGTTGTCGCCAATCCGCCGTATATGGGTGGAAAAGGCATGAACGGCGCGTTAAAAGACTTTGCAAAAAAACACTTTCCCGATAGCAAATCCGATTTGTTTGCCATGTTTATCGAGCGCGGTTTTGGTTGGTGCAAAGCGTCTGGTTTTAATGCTCAAGTCACCATGCAAAGCTGGATGTTTTTATCGTCTTATGAAGCCATGCGTGAAAAGTTATTGAGCAATCATTCTTTGAATTCGCTCTTACAAATGCCTTATGACGGTAAAAGTCCAACGGCAATGGGCATAAACTTTGGCGTTACTTCATTTGTTTTTCAAAACGCAAAAATTGACGATGTAAAAGGCGATTTCGATTGCTTTAGATTTTTTGAATTAACTGAAGATGGATTGCCTCAAAAATTCCCAAGTCAAAACGAAAGAAATGTTTTAGCAAAACCCGATGATTTCAAGAAAATTTCAGGTAGTCCTGTGGCTTATTGGGTGAGTGATAAAGTTCGAGATATTTTTTCTGTAGCGAAAAGAATCGGTGATATTGCTGAAGCAAAACAAGGATTAGCTACGGCAGATAACAATCAATTTATAAGACAATGGCAAGAAATTGAATTTAATAAAATCGGTTTTGGATTAAAAAATGTAAAAGAAGCAAACGATTCAAAAAACAAATTTTTCCCCTACAATAAAGGTGGAGAATTTAGAAAATGGTATGGAAATCATTTATTTGTTGTTAATTGGGAAGAAGATGGAAAAGAAATAAAAAATTTTTGTGATGCCGATGGAAATGTTCGTTCACGTCCACAAAACACACAATGCTATTTTAAATCTTCGGTTAGTTGGTCAGATATAACATCGGGAATACCCAGCTTTAGATTTTTTCCTGATGGTTTCATGTATGACGTAACTGGAATGTCCGCTCAATCGGAAGATGAAGCTGTTTTAATGCGCGTATTAGCTTTTTGTAATTCTAAAGTTGTACAGTGGATTGCAAAAACACTAAATCCAACAATGCACTTTCAGGTGGGAAATTATGCCAGCCTTCCTGCATTAGAAGATGTCTTTTTAAGCGTCAATGTTTCGACAATTCAAACGGCAATCAAACTAGCAAAAATCGACTGGAACAATTACGAAACCTCATGGGATTTCACGGACAACCCGCTGATTCGCCAACTGAGTGGTGAGTTATTAGTGGCGAGTGGCGAGAAAAAAACTAACCACTTGACACTCGCCACTTGTTTCGAAAAATGGCAAACGCAAAACCGCGCCGCCATCGACGAAATGAAACGCTTGGAAGAAGAAAACAACCGCCTGTTCATCGAAGCCTACGGCTTGCTTGGCGAATTGTCGCCCGACGTGCCAGAAGAACAAATTACGTTGGTTCGCGCTGACCGCGAAAAAGACAGCGTGCGCCTGATTTCGTATGCGATTGGCTGCATGATGGGGCGTTACAGTTTGGACGAAGCGGGCTTGATTTATGCGGGTGGTTCGATGGTTCGACAGGCTCACCACGAACGGTTTTCTGAGAATAAAGATTCCGTTCGTCCTGAGCTTGTCGAAGGACATGGTTCGACAGGCTCACCACGAACGGAATTACACTTAACCGTTCGCCCTGAGCTTGTCGAAGGGCAAAACAACGGAATCATTCCAATCACGGACGAATTTTGGTTTGAAGACGATGCCGCGCAACGCCTGAATGAATTTTTGCAAACGGTTTGGGGCGCAGAAAGTTTAGAAAACAATAAAAATTGGCTGGCTGAAAGTATCGGACAAAAAACCAGCGAAACCGCAGACGAAACGTTGCGCCGTTATTTGGCGAGTAATTTCTACAAAGACCATTTGCAAACTTACAAAAAACGCCCGATTTATTGGTTATTTTCGAGTGGCAAACAAGGCGCATTTCAAGCATTGGTGTATTTGCACCGCTACAACGAAAGCACGCTTGCCCGAATGCGAAATCATTACGTTGTGCCATTGATGGGACGTTTGCAAAACCGAATTGAGATGCTCGAAAAAGACCGTGATGCGGCAACGTCGCCCGCGAGCAAAAACAAAATAGGCAAAGAAATCGAACGTTTCAACAAAAAGAAAATGGAGTTGACGGCGTTTGATGAGAAATTGCGTCATTATGCCGATATGCGAATTTCGCTTGATTTAGATGATGGCGTGAAAGTGAATTATGGGAAGTTTGGGGATTTGCTCTCGGAGGTTAAGGCGGTGACGGGGGGGAGTAGCGACGAATGAAAATTCAATCTTTGCATTTCTTAGACGTTGGCTCACTTGGCGAGCGAGACATCAGCTTAATCAATGATTGGGACGATAGCATTGAAGCGCGTGTTTTATTTTCTGGTGTGAATGGCAGCGGGAAATCAACGGTTTTACGCGCTGTGGCAATGCTTTGGGAAGCTCTCGGTTATTGGCTAGACCATCAAAAAATCATGCAACGCAACCATATTGCGCGTGAATGGTTGCAGCGTTGGAGTGGTTGCGGCGTAATTTTAACCGACGTTTCACACACAGAAATGTCCATCGGCTTAATGTTTGGTGATTTAGCGTGGTGTGAAAAATTACAACAATCACATCCAAATGTATCGTGGATTGGCGAAGGTGTTGCAAAAACAGGAAAACAAGGTAATCCGACACGCAAACTTTTTTTGCCTAAAGATTCATGGTTTCAAGACTTAGCCAATGCCCGCCGCAAAATGATTTTGAGCTTTGAGAAATCAGACTTAGGAAACGTTTTTTTTCTCGATGCTGAAGAGCGTCGTTGGGTATCGCCACGCCGCAATGTTGGCGAACATTTAGCCGAATCACCCGCAATGCGTTGGTCGCCACGCTACATTGCGACTGAAGATTGGAAAGGACAATTAGAAGCCTCGTTGATTACGTTAAAAACCACCCAGCCGCATACTTATCGCGACGTGATTCGGGACTTAAACAAATTTCTATCAGGCAAAGAAATCGACCACGAAATAAAAACGGGGGAAAACCGTTTGCGGGTAAAAATCAAAAATCAGCGTGGACAATGGCATTCACTCGACGATTTAAGTGCAGGAGAACATCAAATTTTAATTCTGATTTATTTGCTTTCACGTTGGGCGCAGCAAGGCGCAATCGTGTTAATTGATGAACCTGATTTATATTTGCACCCTTCGCTGGTTAATGGTTTGTTAGCGAATTTAGAAAATCTAGTCACAGGTTTGAATGGTCAGTTAATTATTACCTCACACCAGCCCGAAATTTGGCGACGTTATGAAAACTCAGGAAAACGCATTGAATTGAGTGTGGACGCATGAGCAAACTGGACAATTTGATTAAAAAAATTCAAGACGAACGAATTGGCAATAGCAATAAACGAGTGCTGGTAGTTGAAGGCGTTGATGATTGCGATGCGTTGTCTGTTTTTCTCAATAAGAAATTTCCATCTTGGGAACGAAATTGGGTGTTGTATCCCGCTGGGAATAAAAAACAAGTTTTGGCTGTAATTGAACAAATTGATACTTGGATTGGCTTAATCGACAAAGACGAATGGACTGCAACTGAAATTGCACAACACTCCGCACGATTGCCTAATTTGGCTGTGTTACCGCGTTTTTGTTTAGAAAGCTATTTAGTCGAACCCAATGAATTATGGGCAGCATTTTCACCAAAACAGCGTGATAAATTCACAGGTGGCGTTAATCAACTCAGCGAAGAAATAAGCGCAACAAAAGAATCATGGTTACGTCATGCCGCATTGTGGCACGCCATAAACCCGTTATGGGGGAAGTTACGCGGATTAGGTTTTAAAGAAAGCGTCCTTGACCCCAAAGACGTACCGAATGATGACGACTTGCTAAACAAATTATCGAGCTGGCACGATACGCTTGATGCTCAAAGAACTGTGCAAACAATCAATGCGTTAATTTCGCAATTCCAACAGGAATCAGATTTTCAGTTTTACACACAACGACTTTATGCAAAGGATTTCTTTCCGCTTGTTGTTCACGCAACATTAAATCGTTTCATTGGACAAGAAGACGAAAAAACACGGCGGCAAAATATCTTCCGACATTTACCTGTTCCTGCTGACCTCGATGTTTTGTGGCAAAAAATGGAGCTACTCAAATGAGCCTCCAACGCATTACCGAATCCTTAACAACATTATTTGAAACTCACAACGTCATCTTTTGGCACGACGTTGAAAACGAATTTTCAACAGAAATTGAAACTTTCACGCCTGAAAATGTTTGCTTAATACGTTTAGACGAATCTGCCGCACTCGAAGTCAAAATCAACATTGAACGCCAGCCGCAGCAACAATGGTTACTTTATAGCGTCAAGCCTGAACCAGAAAGAAAGCTGGATTGGCTACTCGATATTCGTTTGCGAAGTAAAACGTTTAAAGCGGATTCGACCTCGATTTTACTTGATGATTTGGGACTAGCTTCTCAACAAGCCTTACGCGATTATTTCAAAACCAGAGCGAAATTCTGTCGTTCAAAAGAACGTGTTGAACGCTTAAAACGCTTCGTTTTGCCTACTGATAACGCAGACGACATTGATTGTAAAATGCTCGCCGTCTTAACTCGTGCAGACCAGCCTGAATTATTCACCATCTTATTGCGCCTATTTGCCAATATGGTCAGTGATAATGAAGTTGAACTAAATCCGCCCAAACTTTGGCAAGACATTGTGGCGAATGATTTGGCAAGCGCATTGTGGCAATTAACTAAAAACCAATTCGGTTACAACGAAACAGAACCGAGTTTGCGGGATTTATTGTTTAGAATTTTAGTTACTGATTTTG
>CAIRCR010000148.1 GCA_903877065.1 uncultured Pseudomonadota bacterium | reverse complement strand
TCATAGGTTTCATTCTCTGCACCAAAGCGTTCAAATACTCGTTTCTTAGGATATTGGTTCCATAAACAGAATCTGCGGGTATCGTCTTTGCTGAGAACCCTAGTAACACGATTCACAGTATAAGGAATATCATAGCCCTCACTGTTCCAACCTGATATTGCATCAGCGTCTTCAATCAGATCCAAGAATGTTTTTAACATTTCATCTTCACGTTCAAAGATGATACAGTTTTCAAACTCCAGAGCAATCTCATCTGCAGTCTCACGGCTCATGTGCTTGGGTGGCACAACCAATGTGACCATTTGTTCTAACCATTGCAGATATACTGAAATAGCAGTGATAGCATTGAATGGGTCTGTTGTTGGTGAGAAGCCACGTTCTGGGTCAAAGTCAACTTCAATGTCAAAGAATGCTACGTTAAGTTTAGGGCCGTCTTGACCTTTGTAGTTTTCTTCTAAGCAACGAAAAATAGGATTGATATCTGATTCATACAGGTGTTTGCCAGACTGTATGCGAATTTCTTTGCGAAACTCTTTGTTGTTGCGTGTGCTAAATCTGCTGACGGGTGTGCCGAATAGGCTAGTAAATTTACCACGAGGATCCTCGTAATAAAAAATATAGTTGGCCGGATATTCCTGATAGACTCTGCGTCCATCCTTTCGCTCAACTACATGGATACGATCGTGTTCACGATCAAATAGTGCATCTACATAACTCAAATTTTTCTCCGTTTATGGCCGGTTAGCCATGATTCATGTTCCTTACGGGAACGACTCGATTGTCGTAAAACAATATTTATAGAGTCTTGCCCACGCTGGTCAGAATTGTTTCTAACAATTCATGATCCTGTTGTTCACGACCAAATTCGCTCTTATGTGCCAAGCGGATGGCTTTTTTAAGCACGTTGGGTTTGATATCCATTTCTTCAGCAATGGCTTTGACTGTGTCATTAAGGCCGCCGGTTAAGGTTTCAATTTCCATCATGACCTGCATGCCTTCATTGATTACTTGTGTAAGTTTGGCCTGTTCGGCCCCGCTAAAAATTCTACTATTGGACATTGTATTCTCCTGTGTAAGTTTTACTATTATACACGATTATTTTGAAAAGTCAACAGATTAAATCAAAGATTTGAGCAATTGACTCTTCGTTTTTTTGTTGACATTGATCAAAGAATTTACCAGTCATAACGTGATTTTGATTGTGGCTACTACTGTCTTGTGTTTTGCTTACCAGTTGTTCTACAGTAAACTGATTCAAATCGTCAATCAAAGTAACAATGCTTTCTGCCCTGGATAAATTACCCGGATCCGAATCCCAAGCAGTCGCAAAATCATAATCAAACTGCAACCCTAACGTTTCCAAAGTGCGATAGGTTTCAAATTGTCCCACTGGTACAAATGCTGTACCACCTAGTAGACATTTTAAAGTTTTTTCCGTGATAAACGGCCCAGGCCAAATATATTGTTCTCCATCTTCGACCATGCCACTGTAGTGAAAACTTTCGTTGGTAAAATGCACAGCACAATCTTGATACAGAGGTTGCCAAGGATTTCCTGTTATCCGTTGCTGGTTATGAGCAGCATTATCAAAGTCGTCAATTTTTATTTCTTGCCCAAGATACTGATCGCGGAACAGTTGTGTTAGTTGATCTAATTTAGCGTTTCCGGTTGCTTGCCACCCATGAACATTTTTTTCTTCAAACCATAAATTCAAAGCTATTAACGATGATTCTCTTGCAACAGTTAATAACTTAGTTGTGATCCATGCCTTGCTTTGGCTAATACGATTACATACTGCACTGAACTTATATTGAGGATTTGTTTTTTCTTTGATGCCAAACCATTGGCGCATTTGTTGTCGCAATCATTGTTTTCCTGCTGATCCCCGGGCCGGGGAATTTGGCCC
>CAIRCR010000147.1 GCA_903877065.1 uncultured Pseudomonadota bacterium | reverse complement strand
GTAATCAGTTATTCCAATTAAATGCTGGTATCTATGCAGCCAAAACACTTTCTACGCATGAGATTTTTTTAGATACTCGATTCCTATCCAAATACCAGACTGGTAGAGATTTTGGATTAAAGTTTACTTTAAATCATCTCACAAGTTTTTCTTTTTGCTTAGAGCCCACTGGACTTTCTGCATGGTCGTCAAAGCTGCGATTGGGACGAATATTCGACTCATCGCTCGGTAAATATGCTTTTGTCAATTCGCTTTCTCGTTTACAAAAACTAAGCAGAAACACCTTTCATTTCGTAGTTTTAGATGGATATTTCCAATGCCCTAACATTACTTTGCCAAAAATTGAGCGTTCTGCTCTTTTTGCGAAACTCTCTCAAGAGTACTCATATGTTAAACAAAATTATTTTCTAAATCTTTCTATCCCTTTAGTAAGCATTCATATTCGACGCGGAGATTTTGTGACATCAAAAGCTGCAGCGAATGTATTTAAGACTGTTTCCTTAAATTACTACAGGGCAGCGGTGCACCTTTTTCCGTCGAATGTATGTTTTATGGTGTTTGGCGACGACCCATTAATTACAGGTGAGTTTGCCAAAGAGATTGGTGGGATCGATATTGCATCCCGAAGAATTTCTTTAATAGAAGAATTTATGTTGATGGCACTTTGCGATCACAACATCATCGCCAATAGTACTTTCTCCTGGTGGGCAGCGCATTTGGGCGATCGTATTGACAAAAGAGTTATAGCACCACGTGACTGGTATGTTGATCCCGTGAGAAGTCAATCTAACCCATTGCTACTTCCCCATTTCGAATTGCTCTCTACTATTTAATTTTTTTGTGATGATAAAAGTTAGCATTATCACTCCAGTTTTTAATTCTGCTCGGTTTTTACCGCGTTTGTTCGAGAGCATAAAAAGTCAATATGGTTTCGAATATGAGCACATCCTTGTCGACGATTGCTCCTCCGATAACAGCTTGCAAATTATTCGAGCATATGCGCTTAACAATTTTAGAGTTAGAGTTATTGCTTCCACTGAAAACAAGGGGCCAGTCATTGCCCGTAATCTCGCAATTAAAGTCGCTCGCGGCAAATACTTGGCTTTTTTAGATGCAGACGATTACTGGCTTCCTGACAAGTTATTTGTTCAGACGCAGTTCATGGAAACTTCTTCTGCATTTCTAAGTTTTACTGATTATCGCTCGATTTCAGAAGACGGCAGTCTTATAGGAAGGAGACTTTGCGGGCCGAGAGCTGTAGGGCATGGTTTACACCACATGACACGTTTCATTGGCTGCTTGACTATTATGATTAATAGAGAGAAATGTGTCGACTTCATGTTTCCGGAGATCTCGCCAGCTATGCGAGCAGAGGATTTTTTAGCCTGGTCATTATTAATGCTTCGCCATGGGCCCGCGCAGCGGTGTGGGCATGACCTGGCCCGTTATTCTGTAGTTAGATTCTCTCGTTCAAGTAATACTTTACGTTCAGCGACGTCAATTTGGTCAGTTTATAGATATGTTGAAAAGTTGTCATTGCTCCGCGCTTTGATTTATTTTTCTTGTTACGGTATTTTTACCGTTTTAAAGCGCTTTTGGTTTAGGCCTCGCTTGAATGCCATTGATGTCGATGGTGGTTTATGCCGTTCCTATTTGATAAAAGATGCCTAGAGTGTCGTATATTTTTTCTATTTTTACTTTTCTAATAATTTTTTATTCTGCATGTGTATTGTTGTTTTTTCTTTTAAATTATGTATTGATTTTTATGTTCAACTATTTTTTTCTTTTATTGTCTTTTTTTGAGCGTGTATTCGCTTATGCCCTAGGCAAGGGGTATGGACGTGGGTCCATTAGGCAAGAAAATCACTTAATTTATAAGTTATTAGGTAGATCTGCAGTAATTGCGATAGATGTTGGTGCAAACATTGGTGAGTACACTGCTGAACTTCGTCGAATTTACCCTGATGCAGAAATTCATTCTTTTGAACCTTCATG
>CAIRCR010000146.1 GCA_903877065.1 uncultured Pseudomonadota bacterium | reverse complement strand
TTTCTGCGGCTTCACGAAGTTGGCTTTTTAAATCCAATCCTAAGCGGGTAAATAACTTACTTTTCCATGCTAATCGAGCAGTTTCAGCAAGCCAGATATTAGCGGGTTGAGAATTGTCTTTGATGTTTAATTGGCGTGACACTTTTTGAGCGCACAATTCATGCCCCACTTTTTCATCTTGGGCAGGTTGTAAATTGAGCGTTAAACATTCTTCATTGTGACCACGCAACATTGCCAGAATGCGATGTGATGGCATTTTTTGTAACGGTTCACGAAAATCAAAATAATCTTTAAATTTAGCTGCTTCAGATTCTTTTCCCTTAACCACTTGAACGTGCATGACACCTTGTTGCCAAACTTGTTCGCGTAAATCAGCCAATAATGGGGCATTTTCTGATAATTCTTCCATGATAATTTGTCGTGCGCCTTCAAGTGCCGCCACAACATCGGCAACGCCTTTTTCAGCATTGACATATTTTGTCGCCAGTTCTTCGGGTGAAATGTTGCGATTGGCTAAAATTTCTTGCGTCAATGGCTCTAATCCCGCTTCACGCGCAATCTGGGCTTTTGTTCTGCGTTTGGGTTTGAAAGGTAAATATAAATCTTCGAGGAGTGTTTTCGTTTCTGCCCCGTGAATAGCGGCTTCAAGCACAGGTGTTAATTTTTCTTGTGAAGCAATACTTTCTAAAATCACGGTTCGCCGCGCTTCAAGTTCGCGCAAATAACTGAGACGCTCTTCAAGTAGACGTAGTTGAGTATCGTCTAAACCACCTGTGACTTCTTTTCTATAATGGGCAATAAATGGAACAGTTGAGCCTTCATCTAATAGCACAACAGCCGCATTGATTTGATTAACGTTAACCGCTAATTCTTGAGCAAGAATTTTGTTTATAGGCATGATTTAATTTTGAAATGTGGGAAATTTAAGAACTATAAGAAAACATCGAACAACTCAATTTAGAGCCTATCAATTGTCACAGTGAAATTTGAATTATCATCACTCAGATAAATTGCACCATCTTGAATGTTGCATTGTAATGGCATTAACCTTTTAACCATCGTTTCAGCACCATCGGCGTTGATATGAAAAACTTTTAAGTTATTAAATCGTGCGAGTTTTGATTTTTGTTGTTCCCACCACACTTTTGCTTTGCCTTCGTGGTAAGTATAAATAATGACTTGTTTTAAACGTCCACAGGCTTTGCGGATACGTTTTTCATCAGGTTGACCCAACTCAATCCATAAATCAATTTCATCGGTAAGTGATTTTTGCCACAATTCAGGCTCGTGATCGCTAGACAGTCCTTTCGTAAAACTCAAACTTTCACTGGCATTTGCCATAAACGCAATTAAGCGAATCATAAAACGAAAGTCATTTTCAGATGGATGTTGTGCAACTGTTAATTCATGAAGCTGATAATAATGCCTATCAACATTAGTAATGTTTAATGACACTTTGTTGATGGTTGCGCTAATTGCCATAATTTTGTGTACAAGTTGGTGATGAAATATGACCAGCTAAAGCTGGTGGTTTTAACCTTTCACATGGAAATAAATCGACGTGCCGTCTAAATTGAACCAGTAACGCGTTGAAATGACTAAACCGAAAATGGATTTTGAACACCAATTTCACCGAGCTTGAGGGTGTAAAAATTTTCGTGTAAACCGTCGTCAAAAAATCGAAGGAAATCGCCCTTCGAAGAAAATCATAAATTGATTCAAAGCAAGTTGCCAGTTTTGAATTGGCATAGTCCATCTTTCAGTTGCTTGCTCAACTGCT
>CAIRCR010000145.1 GCA_903877065.1 uncultured Pseudomonadota bacterium | reverse complement strand
GTTCACTGCTATTTTTGCAATGGGGCGAGCGATTGGCTGGATTTCGCATTGGGACGAAATGATTTCTGATCCCAATCAACGGATTGGAAGACCACGGCAACTTTATCGAGGGGCTCAAAAGCGCCATATGTAAAGTGTTAAAGCGACAAACTCAGCATTAGGAGTGATTGTAATGGAAAAGCTCTGTTTACGATTTAAAGATATTTCAGTTAGTGAAAAAATGCTGTATTCACTTTTTTTATTTACAATTGGTATTGGGTATTTATTTGCACTAACGCACATGTATTACACACATCAAATGCGCGATGGGAAACCAGGCATGTCTGTTGATGACGTCGTTATTGCCTACTACGGCTCACAAGATCAAACGCGCCTAGGCTCCGCCATTAAAGGTGGGCCAATGGAATCGAATCTTAAATCCAGTGCGGATCGAGATACCATTCTTCGATGGTTAACAACGGATAAAACACCTAATGATTTTAAAACCACTGTTGCCCCGATTTTAAATCGGGATTGCGTCATATGCCACTCACCACAAATTAACCCAAGCTTACCGGATTTAACCCATTATGAAGGGGTCATGGAAGTTGCCTCATCAAAAGCCGCGCCACTTCCCGGACTTGTGAAAGTGTCGCATATTCATTTATTTGGAATTGCGTTTATTTTATTATTTGTGGGGCGTATTTTCATTTATTGCGAAATGAGTACATCCCTTAAACGTATCATTATCGTCATTCCCTTTATTTCGATGCTCATTGATACGCTTTCATGGTTTATTACACGAGGCAATCCCAGTTTTGCTTATGTCGTCATCGCATCAGGGGCGTTGATGGGAATCTCAATGGGCGCACAAATTTTAATTAGCCTTTATCAAATGTGGTTTGATCAAGGGAAAATGGTGTTTTTGGTATCGCAACAAATCATACTGGATAAATATCGCCATCGCGCCATTGACCTAACTAAAATTTTGACTGGAAGATGTTATGCGTATTTTTGTCAATATGCACCTATCGTTTGGCGTGAAATAAAAATAGGCAGTGCGTATTTAACGAAAAAAACGTTAGACAGTATGAAAAGCTTCACACGTTAAGCTCATGAATTCGGTTAAAATATCAATCATCAGTTTTGACATTTACAGCAGGCTTTATGAAGCGTTTTTTCACTTATTTAATTTTAGTTATTTTACTTTCAGGTGCAGGCTGGGAAGCTTTTTCATGGATTCAAGAACGACAACATTACGAAAATACAGATAATGCTTATTTAAAAAGCAATAGCGTTCTCATTAGTGCGCGTGTAGAAGGCTATATTACGCAGCTCAATGTGGATGATAATCAAATAGTCAAAAAAGGGGATGTGATTGCCGTCATTGATGATCGTGATTACCAAGCCAAGTTAGTCCAAGCGCAGGCACGAGTATCTGAAGCACAAGCGTACAGTGATTTTTTGCGTGCCAACAAAAATACGCAACAATCATCCATTAGTAATGCCGATGCAGCAGTGTTAGCAATTGAAGCCAAAAAACAGCAAATCAACCAAGATGTCGCTCGATTTAGCGCTTTAATTGAAAAAGGCAGTGCTCCGCGCCAAACGCTCGATAAGTTGCAATCCGAATCGCAGCAAACGAGCGCAGAACTTCGTGGCTCACAAGCCGCCGTTGCCATGCAACAAAAGCAGTTGACAAGTTTTGAAAGTAATATAGCCCAATCACTCGCACGCATTAAACAAGCACAAGCGCAAGTTGAACTAGCCAAACTGGATCTTGAGTACACTCAAATTCTCGCGCCATCTGATGGTATCATTGGCCATCGAGGAGTTCAAATCGGTCAGTTTATTCGCCCTGGCCTGAACTTAGCGTATTTGGTTAGTCAAAATCCAATATGGGTTGAAGCAAATTTCAAAGAAACGCAATTAACCCACATGAAAATTGGGCAACCCGTAAAAATTCACGTAGATGCCTATC
>CAIRCR010000144.1 GCA_903877065.1 uncultured Pseudomonadota bacterium | reverse complement strand
TTAAGTCGCCAAAAAACCTCACGTTTTTCGACTAACGGCGTTAAATCCAATTTAATTTCTTTTCCTTCAAACGAGACATAAAGAAAATAAGGCGGTTCGGCTCGAATTTGAGTGATTTTAGTTGCTGAGTTCATCCCATTTTTCCATCAATTCAGATTGATTGGCGAGAATAAAATCTTTAATTTTTTTGACTTGTTGGGGTGGAACTTGACCTGATAATAACTCACCTGATTGAATCGCAAATGCGCCAGCATAATCACCATAAACTGCATGACAATGCGGTACGCCGTGATCATCCATGTACATATAAATTGAAATTCCAAAAAAGTAAGCAACGCGAGGCATAACAATCTCCAAAGTTTTTAAGGTGCATAGCGTAACAAAAAATCAAACCAACTCCCAAGCCTTCTCCAACCTCTGTGCCGACACAGCCATCGCCGTTTTCAACTGTTGCGCGAACAGCGAAACCGCAAATTCTTCCAACATCCAACGAAACGCTTCTGTTTCAGGCGTGACGATTTCTTTTTTCAGCCGTTGCGAAACCAAATTCCAATATCGAATCTGAAAACGCGCGAGTTCATTGGCTTTCGATTGCGTGTTATCGCGTTTGTCTAAACGGTATTGCATGGCTTTTAAATAACGTGGTGTGTGTTTAAATTGAGCAAATGGAATCGTGCGAATAAAACCCGCGTAAATCAAATGATTCAACTGTTCATCAAGACTTTTTGTCAGCGGGTCAGCCGCATTCAATCGTTGCAAACTGGTTTTAAGTTCACCGTAACTTTTCATAATTTCTAACGCCAACGTCGCAATTTCACTTGCTCGTGTCACCAACAAACTTTTGTTTTCTTTCAAACTTTGCTCAAACGCGGCTTGCGTGCGAATCGTTTTACCTTCCACAAAAACGCTGTTCAAAACCAAGGTTAGCAAATCGTTTTTATATTCTGTAACGTGTTCTGATTTCAAAATCGGATGTGACGGCAAACGGTTATAAGCGAGTTCTAACGCGGTATTTTTTTGGATATTTTTCAGGGCGTAAGTACATTCTTTACGCTGTTGCAATTGAAACAACCGAATCAAACCCGCTTGATGTTGCAATTCTGCTTTGCGTTGCGTGTCAAAAATTTTCACGCCGACCGTTTCACCTTCATCGACTAGCGCGGGATAACCAATAAACGCCTGCCCTTTTTGCATAAAACTGTATTGCTCAGGCAAATCATCGAACGCCCATTGAATATAACCCGTGAAATTCAATTCATCTGCGGCGATTTGGTCAAAACTTTCAGCGGCTTGTGTGACGTGTTTTGCCTGCAACGCTTTTAAATCGCGCCCGTAATCGAGCAACCGCCCTTCATCATCAATCACGCGAAAATTCATTTTCAAATGGTGGGTCATACCGTCAAAACTCCACGCATTGAGCGGAATTGCCTCGCCTGTTAATTTGCGTAATCGGTTGCCGAGCCATTCTTCCAACGCGCCTTTAAAATCAGGTTCGATTTCTAAACATTTTTTCACCGTTTCAGGCACAGGCACAAAATGTTTGCGAATGTTTTTCGGCAGAGCTTTGACCAGCGCGACACATTTTTCTTCCAACATTCCAGGCACGAGCCAATCAAATGGCGTTTGCGTGATTTGATTGAGTTGATGCACAGGAATAATTGCCGTCACGCCGTCTTCATCGTGTCCAGGTTCAAAACGGTATTGCAACGCAATCGTTAGTTTGCCCACTTTTTTATGGTCAGGAAAATCCCACTCGTTGACATATTCCTCGCCTTTTTCACGGGTTAAATTTTCTTTGGTCAAAAACAAAAATTGTTTATTTTCACGTTCAATTTTTTTGCGCCAAGTGTCGAGCGTCACACCGCTAACGATTTCGTGCGGTAATTTGTGATCATAAAAGGCATACAACCATTGTTCATCTTCCACTAAATCAACGCGCCGTCCTTTGTGTTGAATCATGCCGACTTCTTCGAGCAATTTTTGATTCGCCACATAAAAAGGCGCGTTGCTGTGATAATCGTGGTCAACTAACGCACTGCGAATAAAAATTTCCCGTGCGGCTTTTGGGTCAACGTGGTCATAAGGCAATTTTCGCCCCGCTTGCAACGTCAAACCGTGTAACAATGTGCGTGAATAAACCATCGAACGTGCGCTTTTTTTCTCCCAGTGTGGATCGTAATAATTTTGCCGAACCAAATGCGCGGCGCAATCTTCAATCCATTCAGGTTCAACTCGCGCCACCGTTCGTGCATAAACTTTGCTGGTTTCGACTTGTTCAGCGGCAACAATCCATTTTGGACGCAATTTGTGTATCCCAGAACCTGGAAAAATAAAAAACTTCAAGCCGCGTCCGCCTAAATATTCGTATTGTTCGTGACGAAAACCAATGTTTGAAAGCAGTCCCGTCAGCAACGCACGATGAATTTGGTCATAACTCGCATCGTTTTCGTTCGGGTGCATTTTTAAATCTCCTTTCAACACTTGCAAAATTTGACTGTGATTGTCGTGCCATTCACGCATTCGCATATACGACAAAAAATTATCTGAGCAGTATTTACGGAGTTTGTTATTCGAGAGCTTTTTTTGCTGTTCACCAAACGTGTTCCACACATTAAGCAACGTCAAAAAATCCGATTCAGGATGTTTAAATTGCGCGTGTTTTTGCTCGGCTTGCGGCATCTTATCGGCAGGTTTTTCGCGCGGGTCTTGAATACTGAGTGCGGCAACGATAATACTCACTTCTTTTAAACACACCTGATCTTGTGCGGCAATGAGCATTCGTGCCAATTTTGGGTCAGTGGGGAATTTCGCAAGCTGTTTGCCGATTTCAGTCAATTTGCCTGATTTGTCGAGCGCGTTCACTTCGAGCAACGATGTTTTGCCGTCGCGAATCATTTTGTCATCGGGTGGTTCGATAAACGGAAAATCGCCAATATCACCCAAATTCAACGCCGTCATTTGCAAAATCACGGCAGACAAATTGGTTCGCATGATTTCTGGTTCGGTAAATTCAGGACGCGCTTCGTAGTCTTCGCACGAATAAAGCCGAATACAAATTCCTTCCGCAACGCGTCCACAACGTCCCGCCCGTTGATTTGCGCTGGATTTTGAAATACGTTCAATGGGCAAACGTTGAATTTTACTTTTTGGACTGTAACGGCTAATCCGCGCATGACCTGTATCGATTACGCCACGAATGTTTGGCACAGTTAAAGACGTTTCCGCAACGTTGGTTGATAACACAATCCGAATCTTGCCGCCTTTCGGTTTAAAAACACGCTCTTGTTCGCTCACGCTGAGTTTTGAATACAACGGCAAAATTTCGTATTGATTCGGATGATGTTTTTTCAGTGATTCGGTGGTTTCGCGGATTTCGTGTTCACCGCTTAAAAAAATCAAAATATCGCCGCGCAAATCACGATACAACTCATCGACGGCATCCAAAATAGCATTTTGTAAATCGTCAGTGGTTTCGTCGTCCTCATCGTCTTTGATTTCAATCGGGCGATAACGCATTTCAACAGGATAGGTTCGCCCCGAAACTTCAATGATGGGCGCGTTGTTAAAATGTTCCGAAAAACGTTTGGTATCAATCGTTGCAGACGTAACAATCAGTTTTAAATCGGGACGTTTGGGCAACAACCATTTCATGTAACCGAGCAGAAAATCGATGTTTAAACTGCGTTCGTGCGCTTCGTCGATAATGATGGTGTCGTATTGTGACAGAAACGGATCGTTTTGTGATTCGGCGAGCAAAATCCCGTCGGTCATCAATTTCACGAGTGAATCAGCGTGGGTTTTGTCGTTGAAACGGATTTTATAACCGACCGATTTGCCAATGGATTCGCCTAATTCTTCGGCAATTCGGTCGGCAACGGTTCGTGCGGCAATTCGACGCGGTTGTGTGTGACCGATAAAACCCGCTGCGCCACGTCCAATTTCTAAACAAATTTTCGGTAATTGGGTTGTTTTACCTGACCCCGTTTCACCACACATAATTACGATTTGATGGTTTTTAATCAGTTCGGCAATGTCGTCTTTTTTGCCTGTGACAGGTAAATCAGGGAAATTTAACGCGGGAAAACTGGCGCGGCGTTTTTCAAAACCTGCAACTGATTTTTCAAGGCGATTTTGTAATTTTTCAAAATCTTGCGGCGTTGCTTTTTTGTTGCGGCGTAGTGAATCAAGCTGGCGTTTTAAAAGATGTTTGTCTTTTGATAAACAGGATTGAAGTTGTTTTGAAAGCTGAGAAATTAAATCGTGGTTTGACATCAAAAAAGCCGTAAAAAATAAAAACAATTATACGGCATGATGCTATTTTTGAGTGGAACGGTTGTAATTTTGTATCGTAAATGGGTTATCGTGGGAAAAATAATTTGAACGTTGTCCCGCGTCCGATTTCTGAATCGACGACAACGTGACCATTCGCGTTATGAATAATGCCACTAACCACCGATAACCCCAATCCAGTACCTTTACCGACATCTTTGGTTGTGAAGAATGGATCAAAAATATGGGTCAACTTCGACGAATCGATTCCTGAGCCGCTGTCTGAAATTTTAATTTCAACAAATTTACCCGATATTTTTTCTCGACAAGCACTGCAAACGTGTAGCGAGAAGTCAACCAAATAAATGTTTAATTTTATCGTGCCTTTCGTCTTATCTAGCGCGTCGCGGGCATTCACAAACAAATTCACAATGATTTGATAAAGATCCGTTTCATCAATAGTAACACGAGTATTTTCTAATAAATCGACTTCGATGGAGATGGTCGCGGGAATAATTTCCTGCAACATGATCAAAATTTTGTTCAATACATCACTAAGATCGAGCGTTGTCTCACTTTGTTTATCTTCACCTTGACGACAATAAGTGAGCATTTTTTTAATTAAATCAGCTGCTCGGCTACCTGCAATATCGACCTGAGATGAATTGTGTAAAATATCCCCTTTCAATTTACTTTCCGTTAAATCTTCAGCCGCAAATTTATTCAATTCGTTATAGCCTAAAATGCTTGCCAAAATGTTATTGAAATCATGAGCAATACCCGCCGTTAAACGCCCAATACTTTCCAGTTTTTGCAAATGATTTAACTGCTGTTGCAAAGCGGCTTGTTCACGTTCATTTGATTTACGTTTGGAAATATCACGCAAAAAGACATAAAAATTTTTATGTTTTGGATAATAACTAATCAATATTTCTACAAACCAATGCGTGCCGTCTTTACGTTGGTGCATGGATTCAAAAACTTTGCTGTCAACCGATTTATCGAGTGTACTGAGTTGATAAGTTAAATCACCTTTATGCCCTTCAGCTTCTACATCAGAAGGCGTTAGTAATAGCAACTCCGATTCGCTGTAACCTGACAAATGGCAATAACATTCACTCACATCAACAAAATTTCCCGCTTCGTCTAAATGCCAAAAACCATCAGTGCTTTCGGTCACTAAATCGTATTGCATTTTTTGTGATTGTAATTGCTGCTCTCGCTTTACTTTCTCGGTAATATCGAAACCAACACAAATATAACTTGCCACTAACCCAGTAGTTTGATCCTCAATCGGAAAAATAGACGTTTTAATCCAATACGTTTCGCCTGTTTTTGCACGATTACAAATTTCACCGTGCCAACTTTGGTTTTGAGTAATTGTTGACCACAAATCTTGAAAAAATTCAGTGGGATGTGTGTGGGAATTAACAAATGCGTGGGTTTTGCCAATTAAATCATCTTCGCAATAACCAGAGGTGCGGCAAAATTCTTCGTTTACAAAAGTGATTACGTCATTTAAATCAGTTTTGCTAATAATCGCGGCTTCATTCAAGGAATAAAGTAAATCAATGGAGAGTGCTTCTTTAGATGTCATTGCCTTAACCTCGTGAAAGAAAAGAAAGGTAAACGCTATTTTTCTATAAGTTGGATTAGCGTCACTGCTAATTCGGCAAAATCTTCTGCACCACGGCTTTTTGGTGCGTAAAGACGCACTGGTTTACCTACGCCAAAGGCTTCGGCTAATTTAATATCAGTACGGATTCCACTCAGTGAACGCAATGCACCAAACTGTTTTGTCACCTGCTCATTGACTTGACGATGTTGACGAACATGATTTGCCGTCATGATGGGCAGAAAACCTAAAATTTTGAGTTTGGAATTGCGTTCTGAAATCACTTTGAATAACACACGCACTAATTGACGAACGCCCTCAAACGACAAGGGATGCGGCACATACGGAACTAACACCCAATTTGCGGCAGATAACGCATTCAAAAGTAAATTATCTAACGTCGGCGGTGTGTCAATAATGATGAAATCAAACTGATCAGCAATGGCTTCATCAGCCAATGCTCGTGCTAATCGTTGTTCATCTTTACCGCTGTTATCGTGTTGAAATGCTGGATTGGCTGGAAGAAGGAAAAGATTGTTAATCGAGGTTTCACATATTACATCGACAAGGCGTAATGCAGGTTGCGTAAAAATATCGTGAACGGCTGTTTGTCCCGCACTCACTTTTACGCCTAAACCTACCGCACAATGTCCTTGAGAATCTAAATCTATCAGTAAAACTCGTCGTCCCATCGCAGCAAACTCAGCGGCGAGATTCACTGAAACGGTAGTCTTTCCAGCACCACCTTTGCGATTAGAAACAACTAAAATTGGTATTGAACAAGTCATAAACCCAAGGCGTGCTTCACTGCTTCGCGCAATTGCTCACGAGTAAATGGTTTAGACAAAATTCCTTTTACGCCCAATAATTCAGCGGATTCTAAATTGAATTCCGCTGTAATCGCACGTCGTCCACCAGAAATAGCGATAATGGCAATCTTTGGATTTTTGCTCAACAACTCTGTAATCACTTCGATGCCGTCCTTATTTGGCATGATAATGTCGGTAATTACTAAATCAGGCTTAAATTCATTGAATACCCTAATTCCCTCAACACCATCAAATGCTGTGGTGACATCATGCCCATCACGAGACAACATTTGTTTCAATAAATCCCGCAATTGTTCCTCGTCATCAATAACTAATATCTTCGCCATAAACGCTTACTCCTAAAACTAAATTAAAAAACTTACATCCATTCTCACACAACACGTTGCATTAGAAAAGCTCAAATTTAGGCGGCTGATTGTTATCTGCATCCGAATTTAAGCTATTACCATGATACGATTCTTGTTCAATGTAATCGTTTAACACTATATTCATTTGCTCTGCAAAATCATCAGCAAGATGCCCATTAGTACGTTCTAATTCTTCCATAAATTGCAGTAAAAGCTGATTACGGCGTTGCGTCGCACTTTGCATTCGTTCTATGCGTTGACGCACAATGTCTTGATACTGAATACTGCCCAAAACCTCAGCAATATCAGCGGCAAGTTTCGTATTGTTTTGATTGATAACCGTAAAAAGAGTTCGGTAATACTGACGCGCATCTTCGTGACTGTTTTCTAATTCTTGAACAACATCCATCACACGTGCGGCTTCGCTCATTTGTTGCATGACTTCGTCTAAAAATTTGAATTTCAACCCATCTTGAATCGTTTTACGAGCTTCGGATAAACCCGTTTCAATCATTTCTGCGGCTTGATTAGAATTTACGGCAAGTTTACGCACTTCATCAGCAACAATTTTAAATCCCAAGCCAGCATCACCTGCGTGCGCTGCTTGAATCGAGGCGTTTACAGCCAAAATATCGGTTTGAAAACTAATTTCTTTGATGCTATCAACTAAATGAGATAGCCCATCAATTACGCCGCTCGCGCCTTGAATTGAATGAATATCAGCACTAATTTTTGCGGGAATTTCTTGAATAAAATGCCCAATTCGCACAATAAATTCCACGCTTTCATTAACACCACCATCCATCGCACTAATTTTAGTAATTGCGGCATTGATGTAGCGCACGAGATTTTCAGCATTGTCACTCAAATTTCGCATATGCAGAACTAAAGCTATCGCCGATTCATTCGTGTCATTTGAAACAACTTCCAGCTGTTGATTAACAAAATCATCAATTTTCAGATGAACGTCAAACATCGCACCCGTTTGTTCGATACACGCTGACAATTCAGCGGAGCTGTCCGCTGGTTTTTGTTGTGCAAATTCAGCCAATGCACCGCGTAACTCTAGCAACAAATGTTGCGCTTTGCTGATGCGTTCGCGCAATTGAGCATCGACATTTTCACCGACATTTAGATATTTCGTAATGGCATCTGCAGTTTCATCAATCAAGGGCAACAACGTTTCGCGTGCCATTTCTAGGGTTTCGTTGCTACCAGTTTGCAACGTAGCATTTAAATGAGCAGTGCGTTCAGCAAGCACTTCTGCACACTCTATTAACGTCACGGCAAGTTTGTCAGTAACGATATTAATTACGCCTGTTGAAGTGCCTTTATTGTCTAACGTACTTTCAACTTGGCGAGTGATGTTGTTGAGAATATAACGTAGCTTTTCATTCGTCGCATGAACGCGTTCAGTGTGCGACAGCGTTTGCGGTGATTGCATGGTTTCGAGTAAAAACCAATGAGAACCGCAAGTAATCACCATTGCCAAACCTAAAAATAACACTTCCTTGTAATTGCCCAATTGAGAATCTAAATAAGGGCTAAAAAAAACGGCACCGCCCATAAGCACGAGCATCAGACCAGCACTGACAAATAAAATGCGTCCTGTTCCGTTTTGAAGTGCAGTCTTTTTTGATTTGGCAGTCATAACATCTATGCTCCAGGTAAGACTTGTTTAATGATTTTTAACAAATCCGCACCACTCACAGGCTTAACCAACCAGCCCGTCGCGCCAGCCGCTTTACCTTCATCGCGTTTGCCCTGCGCCGCTTCAGTGGTCAACGTTAAAATGGGCATAAATCGAAAACCAGGTAAGGCACGCGCTTTTTTAATTAACTCAATGCCACCCATTTTTGGCATATTGATGTCCGTAATAATTAAGTCGGGTTTCAAGCCAGCATTGAGTTTTTCCATTGCTTTTAAACCGTCTTCAGCGGTTTCGACTTTAAACCCGTTAATCTCTAAATTATTTTTTACACTCATCAACATCGTTACCGAATCGTCAACAAGTAAAATTGTCTTTGCCATACGTTTTCCACCTAAAATTGATTACATTTCAAATATGATTAAATTTTAAAACTGTTTTATTCTAACACCGTATTTAGCCACAATTTTAAATCTTCATCTTTAGATTCAACCGAAATTATGGGCTTAATTGCCATTAAAACTTGCAAACTAGAGGCGTGAATATGAACACAATCACTCAAATTTATTTTGCCTTTGGGATTTTTAAGAAACCACTCAAGCAGTGCTTCCGCTTCTTCAACACCCACAAAATCGCTAAAAACCGCTAAGTTTTTTTTATATTCAATTGCCATAACTAAATCAACTCCCGTGGATTTAACACGATTAACACCGAACCATCACCGAGCAACGCCGCTCCCGAATACCCCGACATTCCACCTAAAATCCCCGTCATCGGTTTGAGAATAATATCGACAGTTTCACGGAAATTATCAACCAAAATACCAACGTGTTCACCGTGAACGCGCACAATCAATGTCGCAAATTCATCGTCTTCATTGGTGAGTGGTTCAACGTTTCGCGCTAATAAATCATTTAAAGACAATAAAGGCACAATCCGACCACGCAGCACGGTTGTTTGTTTTTGTTTAATTGTGCGTATTTGTGAGCGTTTCACACGCACTGTTTCAACAACAAGATCCATTGGCACGCCGAAAATTTGACCGTCTGATTCGATGATAATCACATTCGTGACCGCCATTGACAAAGGCAATGACAAATAAAGTCGCGTCCCTTTTCCAACAACACTTTCAATGCCCACTGTGCCATTCACTTTTTCGACAGCAGATCGAACAACATCCATACCGACACCACGACCTGACAAATCAGAAATCACGTCAGCAGTGGAAAAACCCGCGGCAAAAACTAAATTGACCGCATCTTGATCGCTAATGCGTTCTAACGTTGCTTCGTCAATTAAACCTTTTTCATACGCTTTGTTTTTAATGACATCTGGATCGATGCCTTTGCCGTCGTCAATAATTTCGATTAACACACGATCAGATTCTTGACTTGCTCGAATAAGCAATTTCCCCATCGCATTTTTACCCGCCGTTCTGCGTATTTCTGGGGATTCTAAACCGTGATCTAAACTGTTACGCACAATATGAATAAGCGGATCAGACAAAGCCTCGACGATATTTTTATCCGCTTCTGTGCTTTCACCTTCCAAAACGAGTTCAACTTCTTTGCCCAATTTACGCGAAATATCACGCACCATTCGTGGAAAACGTTGAAAGATAAAAGACACGGGCATCATGCGAACTTGCATAATCGTATCTTGCATTTCTTCAGCAACCCGATTGATGACAGCGTATTGCGACTTAATTTCTCGTGCCAACTCGCGTACACCAAAAACCGTTTCTGCTCGATTTGCCAAATATGGCAAAGCATTTTTCGCCACAACCATTTCACCGATTAAATTCATTAACCGATCGACTTTCTCTTGATCTACTTTTAGTGTTTTGTTTGGCGTGACTGCGGTTGCATCTTCAGAACGACGACCTGCCACAGCAGTAACATCTTCGGCACGACGACCAAAGTTGGCATCTTGAACGGCTGATTCGGCTACTAATTCAGCTTGTTCCAATTTAGGTGTTTCCGATAATTTAGATATGTCAGCTAACGATGATTCTAGTAATGCCAATAAAGGAGCGGGAGAATTTTCTGCAAGCGCGAGTTGTAATGCCGCATCTGTTTCACTTTCATAATCATGATTTACCGCACGGTAACAACCTAACAAGGTGGCGGCAACAGCCTTCAATCGCCCCTCAGACCATGCACCGCTCAAATGAGGCGATAAACTTAAAATTTCACGTTGTGTGTTCATCACCTCATGAAAACCAAGCAACAGCGAGTCGTCAGGTACTTGAGAATTGACTGACGTTGAAGAATTGGTTGTCGTATTTGTTGATGGAATTGTCTGTGCTATCTCTGACCAATCTGGAGCAATCAACGTCTGTAACGATTCCAATAACGCTTGTTGCGCGATTTTATTGTCTGGTTCACTTTCAATTAACCGAAGAACCCAACGCAATGCTGACGACGACCATAATTCAGACGCTGATAATTCCAACATCGTGTTAATCGCGTGCGTTAACGCATCAAAATCCCCCACATCAAGCAATATCAACGCGTTATTGATAAATTCTACATCGATGGGGTGATCATCTTCGTTGCCTTGTGGTTTAACGAATGCCAAAGCTGGAATTTCAATTCGTTTCGTTTCATCAGGAACATAACGCAATAAATCATCTAATTCTTCTTCGGGAGCAATCGTGAGTAATTGAAATGCCAATTGACAACTGTAAGCATCCATTTCCTCCAAAGTTTGCGCAACGTTATTAAAAACAACTTTTCGCCATAACGTGTCACGGACTTGGCGCATTAAGAAAAAAGGATCTTCACCTTTGAAGAAAGAATCTGATTCGGGTTTATATTCCAACCAAAACACAGCGTCACCATCAATGGCGTAACGATACAATTTTTCTGCAATCGACTCAGGTAATTTCAAAGACGGTAAATCAGCCCATGAAATGACAGCGTTGTTTTTTGGCGAAATATCTTCAATGACGGCAGTTTCTGATTCAGGATTACCCAGTAATGCACGCAAGGCTTTAGCGAGTTCAGCGGCAGGAATGGCGTGTTTCGTGCCAATTTTTTCTGTCACCTCAATTTCATCCATTAAAATCCCGACAAAATCCATTGCCTCGAGCAGTTGATCTGCGAGTTCTTGTGAATAATTGACACGACCGTTACGCACAGCATCCATTAAATCTTCACTGGCGTGCAATACGCGGGTCATTTCTGGAAAATCAAACAACCCGCTATTGCCTTTTAATGTATGAACAAAACGAAACAGCTCCGTCATTAACGGTGTGCTATTTGGATTGTTTTCTAATTGCATGAGCTTTTCAGCGATACCTTGCAAAAAGTCACGCCCTTCAGATAAAAATTGTTCTAATAAATTATTCATTACGCGAGATCTCCGATCAACAAGCGGACATAACTTAATAATTCGTTAGGTTTAACGGGTTTAGTCAGGTAAAGATTTGCACCCGCGACATAACCTAAAGTACGATCGTTTGTACCCGATTCAGTGGATACCATAATCGCAGGTGATTGAAGCACATCTTTTTGACTGCGAAATTCTCTCAAAAATCCGTAACCGTCCAATTTAGGCATATTGACATCGACAATAAATAAATCGTAAGGCTGCACTAACACTTTTTCTAATGCTTCAATGCCGTTAATGGCTTCATCAACCTGATAACCAGCACCTTCCAAAATATTGCGATGATAAAGTCGCACCGTTGCCGCGTCGTCAATGACGAGTATGTGTTTCATCACGCCTCCCAAGGCTTTTGGTAAACAATCGCTTCGGGAAATTTACGAACCCGAAATAACGAGGAAATACGGCTCATGGATTCTGAATGACCCAAACACACAAAGCCGCCTTTGTTAATGGAATCAAAGAACATTTCAGCCGCCTGTCGCCGAGACGTATCGTCAAAATAAATCAGCAAATTACGACAAAAAATAACATCTACATTACGAAAAGGACGCACTTGAACGGGATCCATAATGTTGACACGACTAAATTCGACCGCCTGCCGCAAATCTTCACAAATTTGGTAGCCTTCTGCTTCACGGCGGAAATATTTTGCCAAAATTTTAGTGGGTAAATGCTGCACCGAACGCGGTGAATAAAATCCACGTTTGGCTTGTAAAATGATATTGGTATCAATATCTGAAGACATAATTTCTACGTCCCATTTATCAATATCAGCCCAGTATTCCAGTAAATAAATGGCAATCGAATAAGGCTCTTCACCTGATGAAGAAGGCACTGACCAGATACGAATTGGTGAGTCGTCGGTTTTTTTCTTGGTAATTTCACTAAGTATTGAATCGACTAGACATTTGAATTGATATTCTTCACGAAAAAAATAAGTTTCATTGACTGTCATCGAGTTAACTAAATTTTGTAACTCATTACCCGAAACTTCAAAACGTAACATATTAAAATAATTACGAAAATTATCGGATTTAGTTTCTTCAATTCGTTCAATTAGACGTTTATCAACAAAATAACGCTTAGAATTTTCAAATAACATTCCCGTTTTGCGATAAAAATACTCTTTGAACTTTAAAAAATCATCCTCGCTAATTGTTATAGCTGGCATCTCAGTCGCTCCCGTTGGCAATACGTTTCAACGCTAAATCGACTGAAAAACAAATATAAGGTTCGTCCGAAAAACGATTTTTTAACAGGTTAAGTGCGGGAATGGATTGCTCTGTACCTACTTCAGTCAGTAAGTCTAAAGCGGTTGAACACACGTTAACATGGGTATCTTTTTCAATAACGCCAATTAACCATTGCTCAACATTTTTATGACGTAGCGACTCCAAAATATTGACAGCAAAAATTCGCACGTCCGAATCTTCATCGGTTAACAAACCGCCAATAATTGGCTCAACGGCATGAGGCACTTCTTTTAAAACGTCAATGGCTTCGTTACGCAAAGCAGCATCTTCACTGCGTAAACAGTCAACCAAACCAGCAACTGCAACGCTATCGCCCAAATGTGCTAACGCATTTAAAATCGCAGCTCTCACGCTAGCATCATTTTCCCTCGTCAATCGTTTCACTAATGGTTGACTGGATTCGGGCATTGGCATTAAATCACGCACAGCCCAGCGACGAACTGACGAATCATCAGAATCTAATTCGGCAACTAAACCAATAAAATCACGCTCTAATCCTCGAATATCTTGATCTTCACTTTCAACGTGTGCTGTTTGTTTTTTTATAAATGCCATTTCCTGTTCTCCGTAATTTAGTTAGCAACATAATCTTTATTTCTGCAAACTCCATGCCATAACTTGCCGTGTAATACGACTTGCAGGCATAACCATTGTTGCTCCGTTACGCTTAATCAATTCTGCTGGCATTCCAAACACAACACAGGATTCTTCACTTTCTGCAATAGTGCGACCACCGAGTTTTTTAATTTCTGTAAAAGCATCTGCACCGTCATAACCCATCCCCGTGAGCATTACGGCAATCACTTTCGAGGCATCAAAACATTCTAAAACTGAACGCCCCAATAATTCCACAGAAGGATGCCACGCAAAATCCTTGTGTTCTGGCTTGGGCATGACCATCACTTTACCTGACCGTTGTGACACCACCATATCCGCACCACCTTTACCGATATAAATGACACCTGCTTCTAAGACCATTGGAGTCCCTGCTTCCACAACTTGTAATGCACATATCGTATTCAAACGCCCTGCAAATTGTTTGGTAAAACTACTAGGCATATGTTGTGCAACTAAAATTGGATGAGGAAAATCAGCAGGAAACAACGGCAAAATATCCTCCAGAGTTCGAGGGCCACCTGTCGATACGCCAATAATAACGACACCACCGCTTGCCAAATGAGGCTTTGCTTTAACTTGTGCGGAAGGAATCGAAATTGGAGCAGAGCGCACGATTTTTACTCGTGATTTAGCCGCCGAACGAATTTTGCTAACCAGATCTTTGCTTATCAAATCAAGTGACAACGAAATCGTGCCACCAGGTTTAGCAATATAATCAACCGCGCCTAACGCTAGTGCCTCAAACGTCGCCAAAGCCCCCTGCTCTGTCAGCGATGACACCATCACAATTGGAACTTTACGTTGTGCCATCATTGTTGACAGCGCAGTCAAACCATCCATTTCTGGCATATTGATATCGAGCGTCACCACATCGGGTTCAAAACGCAAATTTTCCTCTACCGCTTCTTTGCCATTACGCGCCAGACAAATTTCAAAATCACCTTGTGCTTCAAACACAGAACTTAGTTGCCGCCGCATCAGTGCGGAATCGTCAACAATAAGCAGTTTAATCATGTCTAAATCCGTCTCTCTTTTTGATTATGTCGTAGTGAATTATGTCGCAATGGGCGGATTTTAAAATCCGCCCACTCCACATTTATGATGCAAATTCTGCCAAACCTTCGCGATCTCGCGCTTCGAGCAACTTCGAGGGATCAATTAACAAAATCAATCTTTTTTGTTTTTCCAAATTTGCAACACGCGCAATCAAACTCACCTGACTTGTTGATAAAGATGGCGCAGGTTCAATTGCAGATTTAGGTACTTTTAAAACTTCGGCAACCGAATCCACAATAAAACCAGTGCGTAATCCTTCAAACAAAAACACCATAATGCGTTGTTGTTCGCAACGATCTAAAGTGGGCAATCCCAAGCGACGACGTTGATCAATAACGGGCAAAACTGCACCACGCAAATTGATGACACCTTCGATAAAATCAGGCACTTTTGGAACATGAGTTAATTGATCTGGAACACGCACAATTTCTTGAACGCTTCCAATCGGCACACCAAATTCTTCAGCGCCCAATCGGAAGATCACCATTTGCTCATCATCTTCAATAACCGTTTCTTCTGCACTGCTATTCATCTCATCATCCTGCATTTTTTCTACCGTACTTAATGCTTCACGCACCGCATGATGACGGAACATATTGTCAGCAGAAATAATTGATACTAAACGTTTGCCACCATTTAAACGGCAAATTTCACTAATTTCAGACATCGAATTGTCACGCGCAAGCATTGCGGGCATAGGATCAACATCGCCTTTTGACACACGCAACACTTCGTTGACGCTGTCCATAACAACACCAACCGAACAACCATTGACCGAAATAACAACAATGCGGCTGTGTTCGTCGGCTTCTTGGAATGGCAAAGCAAACATTCGACGCAAACTAACTAGCGGCAACATTCTTTGGCGCAACGTCATCACACCTAAAACGTGTTGCTCTGAGTGTGGAACGTGAATGATATTTTCTGGAACCTGCACAATTTCCTGCACATCTTCGATACTGATGGCATATTCTTGCTCGGCAACGGAAAAACTAACCAACTGTAGTTCCTCACTAAACTGAATATCTAAGTTTTTTTGTTCACTGCTTGATAACGATTGCGTGGCACTTCCAATTGATAATTTAGCCATTTCAGCAAATTCGTTGGCAATCAATTTTGCAAAATCCAGCACCATGACCATAGCGTGACCGCCGACATTTTTGAGTAAGCCTGTCAATAAATCGGTATCGACGGTGCCGCGAATTGAGTCAACACTTTCAATTTGACTAATTTCAACACCAATTACACGATCGACACGATCAACAACAAAACCTAAAGGCTGTCCTAAATCGATAACAATCGCACGACTTAAATCGTCGTATTCGTGTTCATCAAAACCAAAAACGCGGCGAAGTGAAATAATCGGTAATACTTTGCCGCGCAAATTCGCCAAACCCTCTAATGTACTTGGCGCAAGCGGTACGCGCACAACCGTCGGTACACGGATAATTTCTTGCACAGGTGCCATATCAACGGCAAACACTTCATCGCCAGTGATAAACGTTACAAACTGCCGCATACTCGATACTTCTTCGTGCAACTCGTCAACGCTATCAGACTGACCCTCTACGCCCTCATCGGTAACCTGTTGATCTTCTATAACTTCGTCAACAATGGTTTCGTTTACACCTTTCGCAACTTCGTCAACAGCATCTTGCTGTGCTTTTGCTTTAATCGTCATAACAATCTCCTTGGATTGATGCAAAAGGCTTACGCGCTTTGTAATTCGTCGGCGAGAGAAGCAATTTCTTCAATAGCAACAGATAATTCTTGTGCGCCTTGTGATTGTTGTCTTGCAGCAGCAGCGGCTTCCGTTGATGCTTTTTCAGCTTCTTGAGCGGCGGCAGAAATTTGCTCAACGCCTGTTTTAACTTGCACAATTGCAGCACTAATTTCTTCAGCTGCAGCGAGAATATCAACAGACGCATTTTCTGCACCTTTGACATCGGCTTCAATTCGAAGCAAACCTTCTGTGCTGATTTTGGCTTTTGCAACTTCAGCTTGAGCGGCAACAACAATTTCAGCTAAGTCTTTGCCAACGACACCAATTTGATCTTGAACCGCTTTGACCAAATCTTTAATTCTGTCTGCATTTTCAGCTGAATCGTGTGCTAGGTTACGAATGTCTGTGGCAACCACAACAAAACCTTTTCCAAATTCTCCCGCGCGTGCCGCTTCAATTGAACCGTTAACCGCTAACATATTGGTTTGAATTGAAACGGTTGCAATGGCATCGACAATTTTATCAATGCGACGCGACACTAATTCCAAATCAACAACTTGTTTGATGCTTGCTTGCGTACTCGTCGCTGAATTATTGATACCAGTAATTAACGCATCAATCGATTTTTTGTTAGTTCCCAACAATGTTTGTATGCTGCGAATACTTTCAACACCCTTAGTACTTCTGTCTTGAGCAATTTCTAAACCTTTCTGAATTTGCACAAGTGCCGCTGAAGATTCTTCAGTTGCGGCTGCTTGTGATTGTGAGCCATCACGAATTTGACCGATTGCCGTCATAATTTGTGCGCTAGAGCGGTTAATTTCTTGCACTGCTGACGATAATTCTTCTGCGGCCGAGGCAACTTCTTCCGCGCTTTTTGTGATGTCGGTTGATGTTTTCAATTCTTCGGCAAGCTCAGACAAACTTTGTGCAAGTTGTTCACATTCTGCCAACGCTTGTGTTTGCTCATCAACGGTTTTGCTCGTTTCTTCAGCAGCGGCAGACTGTTCTTCAGACGCGGCAGAAATGGTTTCCGAGCCTTGCAATGCTTGTTGTGAGGCAGTCACTGATTGTTGTGCGCCCGTTGCGATTTCATTTGAGCCTTTAACAATTTCTTCACTAAGAGCGCGAATTTCGCCCAATTGATTGGTAATAATTCGTCCATTTTCGATTTCACTGTCAATGGTTTTTGCAGAAGTGTTAATGCCATCGGCAATCACTTTTACTTCTTTTTGAATTTGAGCGACTAATTCTTGAATTTGTTTGGCACTTTTTTCGGATGTTTCTGCCAAAGTTCTGACTTCATCAGCGACAACGGCAAAACCTTTACCGTGTTGCCCTGCTCGTGCGGCTTCGATGGCGGCATTGAGTGCCAATAAATTGGTTTGATCTGCAATGCGTGCCACAGCTTTGACGATGTCGCCAATGTTAGAGGCTTGTTCTTCTAATTCATTGACCATTTTCACTGATTCAGACTGGCGTTTAGCTGCAAGCGAAACGTTCGCAACCAAATCAGTGACATCAGCACTCACTTTCGAGATGGAATCAGAAGCTGTTATGCCTTTCGTTTTCGCTATTTCTGCATTTTGTAATTGGCGACCAATTGCGCCAACAACCAGTTTCAATGCGTTGGTGGATTCTTCGGCGGCACCTGAGGCTTCTACCGCACCAGCGGCAATTTGATCAGCAGCGCGTTTTAATTCTTCAGCCGCTGAAGCCGCTTCGTTAATTCCTGCCGCTAATTGACCTGTTGCAGCCGCGACGCGCTCGGCGGCTTGTTGTTGCTTTGCAAAAGTGCGAGCTTTTCTGCGTTCAGCATCAACATCGTGACCTGATGGGGCAGTGTTTGAACGCGCTGAAACCGAGTGTGATGCGTTAGTAGTTTTTTTTATAAGTGCCATGATGATTACCTTTTAAATTTAAAGTGAAAAAACGAAAAACTTGCTTTGAACATGATGCCAATGCTCTATCGACCGAAAGCAAAATAATTTAAAAAAATTTCGACACAAGCGTTTTTTGTACGGCGATTTGAATTTACACTACATAAATAATGAGGGCAAAGGAAAATCACCACCAACGACGAGCCGTGTATAATTTGCTATAATTGTCTTGTTATTTCATAACACTGTGATAAAAGCACAAATCATTCCACAGTGATCACTCAAAATTTCCCCAACGCTTTAATTAAAGAGAATCATGTCAAACTTCGCTAAAGAAATTATTCCAGTCAATCTCGAAGACGAGATGAAGCAATCTTATCTTGATTACGCCATGAGCGTGATTGTTGGTCGGGCGTTGCCTGATGTGCGTGATGGTTTGAAACCTGTGCATCGGCGTGTCCTTTATGCGATGAGTGAACTCGGTAACGATTTTAATAAAGCCTATAAAAAATCAGCGCGTGTTGTGGGTGACGTAATCGGTAAATATCATCCACACGGTGACACGGCGGTTTACGACACAATGGTTCGTATGGCGCAACCTTTTTCAATGCGTCATATGTTAATTGATGGACAAGGGAATTTTGGTAGTGTTGATGGCGATTCACCAGCGGCTATGCGTTATACCGAAGTTCGCATGGCAAAAATTTCGCATGAAATGTTAAGCGACTTAGACAAAGAAACCGTTGATTTCACGCCTAACTACGATGAATCGGAATCTGAACCTTCCGTTTTACCAACACGCATTCCAACCTTGTTAATTAACGGTTCATCAGGAATCGCGGTTGGAATGGCAACCAATATCCCACCGCATAATTTGAGCGAAGTAATTAGCGCGTGTTTAGCGTTAATTGACGAACCAAATTCAACGATTTCGGATTTAATGGAACACATCAAAGGACCTGATTTTCCAACGGCGGCGTTTATCAATGGCGCGGCTGGAATTCGTCATGCTTACGAAACAGGACGCGGCAAAATTTATCTTCGTGCCAAAACCCATTTTGAAAATATCGGCGACAGTTCACGCCAAGCCATTATCACTACCGAATTACCTTACCAAGTCAACAAAGCGCGTTTGCTTGAAAAAATTGCTGAACTCGTCAAAGAAGGCAAACTCGAAGGCATTTCTGGCTTGCGCGACGAATCTGACAAAGACGGAATGCGAATGGTGGTTGAATTAAAACGCGGCGAGGTTGCAGAAGTTGTTTTAAATAACCTTTATAAACAAACTCAATTTCAAACCGTTTTTGGCATGAATATGGTGGCGATTCTTGACGGTCGCCCATTCTGTTTAAACTTACTTGAAATTCTGAGTGCGTTTATCAATCATCGCCGTGAAATTGTGACGCGCCGTACGGTTTATCTGTTACGCAAAGCACGCGAAAGAGCGCATATTTTAGAAGGCTTGGCGATTGCGTTAGCAAACATTAACGCCATGATTGACATGATTAAAGCCGCAAAAAATCCTGCCGAAGCCAAAGAACAATTACTTGCGACGCAATGGGCAGCGAGTTTGGTTTTATCACTCATTGAACGTACAAACGCTGGCGATTCACGTCCTGATAATTTACCCGCGATTTATGGTTTGACGGGTGATGTTTATCGACTTTCAGAAGCACAAGCACAAGCAATTTTGGAATTACGTTTACACCGTTTGACGGGTTTAGAACAAGACAAAATCGTGGGCGAATACACGCAATTGCTGGAACAAATCGCGTTTTATTTACATATTTTGGGCGATGATTTACGCTTGATGGCAGTGATTCGTGAAGAATTAGTTGCGATTAAAGAACAATACAGCGAACCGCGTCGCACGATAATTATCGAAAATCGTGCCGATTTGAACGATGAAGATTTAATCACTGAAGAAGATATGGTGGTTACGGTTTCGCACGAAGGTTATGTGAAAGCGCAACCGTTGAGCGATTATCAGGCTCAACATCGTGGCGGACGCGGCAAATCTGCGACAGCAACCAAAGAAGAGGATTTTATTGATCAAATTGTGGTGGCGAACACGCACGACACGATTTTATGCTTTTCGTCGAAAGGAAAAGTTTACGCACTGAAAGTTTATCAATTGCCAATTGCCAGCCGAGCATCACGCGGCAAACCGTTTGTAAACTTATTGCCGCTTGAAGAAGGCGAAAAAATTAACGCATTCTTGCCTACTCGTGATTACGACGAAAATAAATTTGTATTTATGGCAACGTCAGCGGGAACGGTCAAGAAAACGCCATTAAGTGAATTTGCTTATCAGCGAGTAAGTGGCAAAATTGCAATTGATTTGCGTGAAGACGATACGTTAATTGGCGTGGCAATTACAGATGGTCAGCAAAATATCATGTTATTTAGCAGCAACGGCAAAGCAATTCGTTTCAACGAAGCAGATGTACGTTCAATGGGACGAGCTGCATCTGGTGTTCGTGGCTTGCGATTAACAAAAGGTGAAAATGTCATTTCGTTGATTGTTGCCTCTGAAGGTGCGGTCTTAACAATTAGTGAAAACGGTTTTGGCAAACGCACTGAAGTGGAAAAATTCCGTCGTCAAGGACGTGGTGGATCTGGTGTAATTGCCATGCAAATTTCAGAACGTAACGGCGCAGTTGTTGGTGCGTTATTGGTAAATGACACTGACGAGCTTATGATTATCACCGATGGTGGCACGTTGGTTCGTACACGAATTGCAGAAATTTCTGTGGTTGGACGTAGCGCACAAGGTGTTCGAGTCATTCGTTTAGATTCTGATGAAAAAGTGGTTGCTGTCGATAGAATTGCGGGATTAGTCGGTGAGGAAATTGAAGACATTGAAAGGGTTGAAACTCTTGAAAATGACCATGAAATTCACGACATTCTTGATGTTGAAAATGATGACGTAATCGACGAATAAAAAATGGAAAACTTTACACCCTATTCGGCATTTTTTGGTGGCAGCTTAATTGGTTTATCTGCGGCATTATTACTGTATTTTAACGGTCGAATCGCTGGCATTTCTGGCATAATTTCTGGCGCATTCAACGTCAAAGACAACGACAGATATTGGCGACTGTTTTTTTTAGGTGGGCTGATTTTAAGTGCGGCATTGTTTAACCACTTTTTTCAAACTGTATCCGTCAATTATTCACGTTCAACGATATTACTGATAATTTCGGGCGTTTTAGTCGGTTACGGCACACGGTTAGGAAATGGCTGTACCAGTGGTCACGCAGTTTGTGGATTGGCGAGATTCTCAAAACGTTCCGCCGCTGCAACCGTAACATTTATGGTGGCGGCAATGTTGACGGTTTATGTCACGCGCCACTTATTGGGGATTTTACAATGACAAAAAATTTAGCGTCGTTATTTTGTGGCGCGTTATTTGGTCTGGGTTTAACGATTTCACAAATGAGTAATCCTGACAAAGTTTTGGCATTTTTAGATGTGACGGGAAATTGGGATCCAAGTTTGATGTTTGTTATGGCGGGTGCGTTGATAACTTTAGCGACGGCTCAACACTTCATTTTGAAACGCCAACAGCCCATTTGTGATACAAAATTTTATTTACCAAAAACAAACTTACCCATCGATAAACGCTTAATTTTAGGCGCAATTATTTTTGGTATTGGCTGGGGCTTAGTTGGTTTTTGTCCTGGGGCTGTCCTTGCTGCGTTAAGTGACAGTAAATTTGAACCTTTTTTATTTACCCTCGCTTTAGGGGCGGGAATGATGCTATTTAGTTGCTTTGATAATAAAAAATAAAATAATGCAATTCACACTATCGCGTAATTGAGGACGTGACAACATGAAAAAATACCTAGTTCATATTTTCTTTATTCTTGCGCTTAGTTTCGCAAGTTTTTTTATTTTCGATCGTGTGAATACTGAGCCACCGATTGATAATTCGTTAGCGTATTCGGATTTTATTGAGCGCGTGAAAAACAAACAAGTTGACCGTGTCGAAATTTCGGGTCAAGCCATAAAACTTCGCACGTCAGATGGCGAAAATTACGAAACCTTTAATCCAGGTGACGGACATTTAATTGATGACTTACTTGCCGCAGACGTTCAAATTCGTACCAAAGTGCCACCAAAGCAATCGATGTTCATGCAAATTTTTATTGCCTGGTTTCCCATGCTATTGTTGATTGTTGTGTGGGTTGTTTATATGCGTCGCAATCAAGGTTATGGCAGTAACGGTTTTGGCAAAAGCAAAGCTCGAATGCTCGAAGAAGATAAATTAACCGTTAAATTCGCTGATGTTGCAGGTTGTGAAGAAGCAAAAGAAGATGTTGCCGAATTGGTGGATTTTCTTGCCGATCCGAAAAAATTTCAGGTGCTTGGTGGACAAATTCCGCGTGGTATCTTGATGGTTGGACCGCCTGGAACAGGTAAAACGCTTATTGCAAAAGCGATTGCAGGTGAAGCTGGCGTTAAATTTTTTACCATTTCGGGTTCAGATTTTGTAGAAATGTTTGTCGGTGTCGGTGCGTCACGAGTTCGAGATATGTTTGCTCAAGCCAAAGAACATTCACCTTGCATCATTTTTATTGATGAAATTGATGCTGTCGGGCGGCAACGTGGTGGCGCGGGAATGGGCGGTGGTAATGACGAACGTGAACAAACGTTAAATCAATTGCTAGTCGAAATGGACGGATTCAACGGTAATGAAGGTGTGATTGTCATTGCCGCAACGAACCGTGCAGACGTACTCGATAAAGCCCTTTTAAGACCTGGTCGTTTTGATCGTCAAGTTAATGTTGGTTTGCCTGACGTGCGTGGGCGTGAACAAATTTTACAAGTTCATATCAAAAAAGTACCTGCAGCAGAAGATGTGCATTTGTACGATTTAGCGCGAGGAACACCAGGTTTTTCAGGCGCAGATTTAGCGAACATTGTGAACGAAGCGGCATTGCTTGCGGCGCGTTCCAATAAAAAAGAAGTCAGTATGAGTGACCTCGAAAAAGCTAAAGACAAAATTTTGATGGGCGCAGAAAAACGCACGATGGTGATGTCAGAAGAAGATAAATTGCTCACGGCGTACCACGAAGCGGGGCATTGTATCGTTGGTGAATTATCGCCCGAACACGATTCGGTTTATAAAGTGAGCATCATGCCGCGTGGGCGTGCGTTGGGAATTACGATGTTTTTGCCTGATCAAGATCAATACAGCGCAAGCAAACGTAAATTAGAAAGTCAAATTGCTAGTTTATTCGGCGGACGAATTGCTGAATTGATGATTTACGGTGGTGATCGAGTGACAACTGGCGCATCAAACGATATCGAACGAGCAACTGAATTAGCTCGCAATATGGTGACACGTTGGGGCTTTTCGGACAAATTAGGACCTTTAGTTTATGGTGAAGAAGGCGGACAACCTTTCATGGGTTACGCCGCAAAAGGCAGTAAAAATTCAGAATTAGTCGCACAACAAATTGATGAAGAAATTCGTGCAGTGATTGATACAAATTACCAACGTTCTGAAAAGATTTTGCAAGATAACATCAGTGTTTTGCACAAAATGGCAAAAGCGTTAATGAAATGGGAAACGATTGATAAAACACAAATTGACGCTTTAATGGCGGGTAACGATCCGTTGCCACACCCTGAATTTCCACAACCATTGAGTTTAGAAAAACCAGCAGCGGCATAACATGAAAATTACGCTCTACCACAATTGGGAATGCTCAAAATCAAAACAAACGTTGGCTCTTTTACAAGAAAAAGGCATTGATGTGTCAATTATTGAATATCTGAAAACGCCTTTAACGGTTGAAGAGTTAGACGTTGTCGCGCAAAAGCTCAACTTAGAGCCGCGTCAATTTATACGTTTAAACGAATCTGAATATGAAAGCGAAAATTTGGCAGCTGAAGAGGTGACGCGACAAGAGCTTTTGCAAGCAATTGTGAATTATCCAAATTTGTTAGAGCGTCCGATTGCGGTAACAGAAAAAGCGGCGGCAATTGGTCGTCCGCCTGAAAACGTGTTGACATTGTTGTGATTAAATTTAAAGCAACACATTATTATTGGTTTGCGGTGAGTGCATTCTTTGAGCTATTTGGTTTACTTATGCTTTGGCATACTGTTTTAGCTCCTTCAACTCGTTTTCCGATAGCGTTGCTTTTGTTGCTAAATATCACGCCGTTGCTGATTCCATTGCGTGGAATGCTCAATGCTAATAAAAAAAGTTGTATGTGGATGGCGTACATTAGTTTATTTTATCTTATTCACGGGGCTGTCGAATGTTACGCTAGCACGAATGAACGCGGGTTAGCTGCATTGGAAGTGTTTTTGAGTTTACAACTTTTTTTTGGTGCCGCATTTTATGTTCGCACTGTTACCCACGCACCACCTCATGTCTGAACAATTTCCTCTGCATTTTGAATTTCGTGCAAATCAAACCTTTGATGATTATTTTGCAGGTACGAATCAGCTTATTATTGAAGACTTAAAACGCTGTATTTTGGGTAACGGTGAACAGCAAATTTTTATGTGGGGAAAATCTGGACAAGGAAAAAGTCACTTGTTACAAGCGTGTTGTCATTACGCGCAACAGCATGAACGACAGTCTTTTTATTTTGATTTGGCACTTTATCGCTACTACAAGCCCGCGATTTTAATGGGGTTGGACGACTACGATTTGGTGTGTGTCGATAATATGGATTGGATTGTTGGACGCAAAAAATGGGAAAGAGCGTTGTGTGATTTCATGCAGCGGCACGTTGATCGTGGACATCGGCTTATTATTTCGGCGACCTGTTTGCCTAATTACATGACGATTAAAACCTTGGATTTAAAGACACGATTGGGATGGGGACAAACATTTCAACTGAAAACGTTGGTCAAAAAACACAATGTTGATGCGTTAATTTTCAAAGCAGATGCGATGGGATTTGAAATTTCGCCGCAAGTTGGGCGATTTTTAATGATTCAACATAAAACAGAATTAGATGAAATGTGGTATTTATTACAAAAACTAGATCGTGCATCATTGATAGCGAAACGTAAGTTGACCGTACCGTTTTTGAAAGAATTATTTAACTCAGAATTGAAAAAGTGTGAATATTAAAAAACCACGCGAGAATAAATTTTTCGCGTGGTTTTTTAACGGATAAAAATTACGCTTCCAAAACAGCTAGACGATCTTTTAACAATGTTTCTAAAACCACAAGTGCTTTAGAAAAACCATCGATACCTTCTGCTAATTTTTCGTTAGCCATTCGATTTGCAACGTGCATACGATCAAACGTTGCTTTATCAACCGTAATTTTTTCAGCAGTTGAAGCCGCCGCATTTTCAGTTGTTAATTTACGAACCAATTTACCTTCTGTGGTGTGTGATTCTAATTCACCAAGCTCTGCAAGCAATGACGGTGCAATTGTTAGTAAATCGCAACCCGCTAATTCGATAATTTCACCAATATTACGGAAACTCGCGCCCATCACTTCAGTTTTATAACCAAATTTTTTGTAATAGTTATAAATTTCAGTAACCGACAACACACCAGGATCTTCAGCAGGTGGATACAAATCAATACCTGTATCTTTTTTGTACCAGTCCAAAATACGACCAACAAACGGTGAAATCAAAGTAATGCCATTTTCAGCACAAGCAATCGCTTGGTGTAAACCAAATAACAACGTCAAATTACAATGAATGCCTTCTTTTTCTAAAACTGCGGCAGCTTGAATACCTTCCCAAGTGGCTGCAATTTTAATTAAAACACGGTCACGCGAAACACCAGCTGCTTCGTATTGAGCAATCAGTTCGCGACCTTTTGCAATTGACGCATCGGTGTCAAATGACAAACGCGCATCGACTTCGGTCGATACACGACCTGGAATGATTTTCAAAATTTGCAAACCAAAAGAAACTGCCAAACGGTCAAATGCTAACGTCACAACTTGAGCTGCGTCGGCGGCTCCACCCAATGTTTCACGCGCACCTTTTAACGTATCATCGACGATGCTTTGGTATTGAGGCATTTGTGCTGCCGCTGTAATCAACGACGGATTAGTTGTTGCATCACGTGGTGTAAATTGTTCAATTGCGCCAATATCGCCCGTGTCGGCAACAACTATAGTGAAGCCTTTTAATTGTTCTAATAATGATTGACTCATTTGAATATGCCCTTAAAGTTAATAAAAAAGAGGTTAGTGTTGAGCTTTCAAATACTTCTCAACGCCTGTTAACGCGATATCATTCACAATTGTTTCAACAATCGCGGCAACTTCAGCTTTTGTTTGACTTACAACATTTAAAGCTTGTTTGGCAACATATTTACTGACACCGCTTGTTTTCGTTTCGGGAAGACTTTGCAAATAACTTTCAACCCGTGTCGTTTTCGCTTTAGATGGCACATTACGGTCAGCAACTGCTTTTTTAACCATATACTTCGTTACACCACTGACACGGGTTTGATCTTGCTTATCTAAATATTTTTCTACACCACTTCTTACTATAGGTGTGCTGTCTTTATTGTTATTTAAATAGCGAGCAACCCCTGTCGTTACTGTCGTAGGTTTATTTTTTTCGGCAATAGCTTGTCGTGCTAAATACTTTGCCACACTACTTGGTTGATTTTGCGCTTGAGCTTTCAGATATTTCTCGACACTGCTCAGTGCAGTGGGAGGCTGACTTTCCAAATAGCGACTCACACCCGTACGACCATCAGTGGAATCCAGCACTGAAACACTCGTATTGCGTCTGGCAGTGGAATCATTGTAAGCATCTTCTGAAGGCTTACCAAAAAGGCTTGAGAAAAATCCCATAACTACCCCCGATTCGCGTCGTTTTGAGCAGAAGCGGCTTTTTGAGCGATATTTTGTTTAGCAATATAACGTGCAACATTCGTTGGTTTTCCAGCACGTTCCAAGTATTTAGTCACACCAGAAATTTTAGGAACTCGAGCATTTAAATATCGAGTTACACCTGTTTCTTTTAGCGCGTTGTCGTGTGCTGTGTCGCTGGTTCCTGCAAAGTATTTAGCATATTTAGGGCATCTTGATGCGGCAAAACCTAATGCTGCTAACGCAAATAAACCAAAAATTAAAAAATTAGGCTCGTCAGCTGCTTTTTCTGCTTTGGTTGTAGATGCTTGTTCCATAATCATTGCGCCTGCACTGGTTTTGTATTCCGATGCAGAAGTTGACGTGATTTTACTTGGTTTATAAGCATCATCTTTGAACAATACTTTAGGTTCAAAATTTGCAGCGGGATATTTTGCATCAGCAACAGGAGCTGCTACAGGCTCAACGGCTGTAATCACTGGTGCAGCTTTTACTGTTACAGCTGGTGTTGATTTAACCGACGCATCTTGGTAAAGCACTTTAGGTTCAAAATCTGCTGCTGGATACTGCCCTGCATTCACAACGAATGGGCTTGCGATTAACAATGCAGTGATTGCACCTTGGAGTAAATTATTTTTTTTCACATTGACACCTATTAGTTATCTAAAGTCAAAAACCTCGACCAGCATTGAAAAAACCAGTCGAGGCGTTGTGCTAAATAAATTGGTAAATTAAAGCACTGCTTTAACGTGTTTGACGACGTTTTCAGGCGTGAAACCGAAGTGTTCAAACAATACGCCACCTGGTGCAGATTCACCGAATGTGTCGATACCGACAACACTACCTTCCAACCCAACGTATTTGCGCCAAAAATCGGTTACACCCGCTTCAATCGCAACACGTTTAACGTTTGGTAATAAAATGCTATCTTTGTACGCTTGATCTTGACGGTCAAAAACGTTGGTTGATGGCATTGAAACAACTCGAGCGTTAATACTTTCGGAGGCTAAAACAGCTTGCGCTTTCATCGCTAAGGTCACTTCCGAACCTGTAGCGATTAAAATCACTTTTACATCACCAGCGGCTTCAGAAACCACATAAGCCCCTTTACGCATTGCAGCAATTTGTGCGTCATCATGAGTAATCGCTGTAATGGCTTGACGACTTAACACCAAACTTGTTGGTCCTTTTTTTCTCTCAACAGCACTGACCCAAGCAACCGCTGTTTCAGTCGAATCCGCAGGTCGCCATACATCCATATTTGGAATATAACGTAACGCTGACGTATTTTCGATAGGTTGGTGTGTAGGTCCGTCTTCACCTTGACCGATTGAATCATGCGTCAATACGGCGATGGTTTGAATTTTCATCAATGCAGCCATACGCAACGCGCTTTTCGCATAGTCTGAGAACATATGAAACGTGCCACCAAATGGTAACAAACCACCATGCAACGCCATACCATTCATGATTGCGTACATACCGAATTCACGCACACCATAAGAGATGTAATTACCTGGTTCTTTACCGCTAACGTGTTTGAAACTTGAACAGCTTGTTAAGTTTGAACCCGTTAAATCCGCAGAACCACCTAAAAATTCTGGCAAAATTTCCGCTAATCCAGTAATCGCTTTTTGTGACGCTTGACGTGAAGCTAAATTTTCAGCTTTTTCGTTAGTCGTTTTAATGAATTCTTGAGTCACAGACTGCCAATTTGCTGGCAATTCTCCTGCCATGCGACGTTTAAATTCTGCTGCTTCTTCTGGAAAAGCGGCAGTGTAGGCGGCAAATTTTGCATCCCATTCTGACTCAACTTTCGCGCCGTGTGCTTTTGCATCCCAACCAGTGTAAACATTTTCAGGAATTACAAATGGTTCGTGTATCCAGCCTAATTCTTTACGGGTCAATGCAATTTCAGCGTCACCCAATGCCGAACCATGACAGTCGTGGCTACCGCTTTTATTTGGAGAGCCGAAACCGATGATGGTTTTGCAGCAAATCAAAGACGGTTTATCCGCTACCATTTTCGCGCCGGCAATCGCGGCGTTAATCGCATCTGAGTTATGACCATCAACCGACTGAACGTGCCAACCGTAGGCTTCAAAACGTTTAACCGTGTCGTCGGTGTACCAGCCATCAATGTGACCATCGATAGAAATGTTGTTGTCATCCCAGAACGCAACTAACTTACCTAAACCCCAAGTCCCAGCAAGCGCACACGCTTCGTGTGATACGCCTTCCATCATACATCCGTCACCTAAGAAAACGTAGGTATGGTGATCAACGATTTCATGACCTGGTTTGTTAAATTGGTGAGCTAATAATTTTTCGGTTATTGCAAAACCAACACCATTGGCAATACCTTGACCTAAAGGTCCGGTTGTCGTTTCAACGCCAGGTGCATAGCCATACTCTGGATGACCAGGACATTTCGAATGTAATTGACGAAACGATTGCAATTCTTTCATCGGCAAATCATAGCCAGTCAAATGCAACAACGAATAGATTAGCATTGAGCCGTGACCATTCGATAATACAAAACGATCGCGATCTACCCAATGAGGATTCGTTGGATTATGCTTTAAATGATCATTCCACAGCACTTCGGCGATATCTGCCATTCCCATTGGCGCGCCAGGATGTCCTGAATTTGCTTTTTGAACTGCATCCATACTTAATGCGCGTATGGCATTAGCTAATTCTCTACGCGAGGTCATATTCTTCTCCTTGTAGTAAGTGGATTAAAAAATTGCACTATTAAATGACTTTAATAGTGCAACCTGTATATTTTTTCGACCTAAATCACTGAATGAAATAAAGCGAATAATTACAAAATCATTCGCTTCAAAAATTTATTTTTATTCTAAATTAGCGTGTCTTGAACGCATAATTTCTTCTGGAATACCCTTCTCATGAATAATGTGAGAAATGGTTGACTCCAAAAAGAGTAACGTTGACAACTCAAATACTGTTCCCATTGGCATTCCAACGACTTTGCCATACAAATCAGAACGTCCAATTTGAAAAACGCCATCAGCCATGTCGCCAATCGTCGAACTCGCATTCGCCGAAATCAACATAATTTTCGCGCCAACTTTTTTAGCACTTTTAGTAAATGCAACAAGTTGTTCCGTTTCGCCTGAGCCGGAAATTATAATAAGTAAATCGCCTTGTTTAATGCTTGGGGTAACGATTTCTCCGACAACATTCACATTGTAACCACCATGCACCAACCGCATCGCAAAGAAATTGCCGACCAGTTTTGAGCGACCCGCGCCTGCAATAAAAATGCGTGACGCTTCGTCTAGCATAGCAGTGAGTTTTTCATCATACGATTCTTCAGTTGCTTCGAGAATACCAGTGATTTTATCTAAGATAAGCTGTTGGTGCATATTAAAGAGTTCCTTAATTAAACAGCGTCAACTAATTCACGAATTTCACGAGCCGATTCAGCTGGTGATGCCGCTCCGTAGATTGCCGCGCCAACAACAATAATATTTGCACCCGCACGAACTACGTCTTGAACAGTTTTAGCATTGATACCACCAGCAACTGAAATGCGTGCGCCTAAACCTAAGCCAGCGATTTCGTTCAAATCAGCAAACGGTGTGTGACCCGCTGCTTGCGCGTCTAAACCAGTGTGAATACCTAAAATTTGTGCGCCTGCACCAACTGATGCACGAGCGCAAGCTGCTTTGTCGTCAACATTGATTAAGTCAATTTGAGTTTCCGCTGCGTTTGCATTAGCTGCTTTGATAACACCTTTGATTGTTGCTAAACCAGAAACACCTAAAACAGTCACGATGTCTGCACCAGCTGCATAGAAAGGAGTTGCTTCGTATTCGCCCGCGTCCATAGTTTTTAAATCAACTAACAATAATTTATCAGGGAATTCAGAACGCAATGCTTTAACTAAGTTAATACCGTTGTGTTTAATGCAAGGTGTGCCGATTTCGAAAATATCAACGAATGGTGCAACTTGTTTTGCTAATGAAACAGTTGCGTCGAAATCTAATGAATCTAATGCCATTTGAATCAATGGTTTTGCCATGATGTACACTCCAAAAAAGTTATAGTTATAGTTAAAATTGTTACGCT
>CAIRCR010000143.1 GCA_903877065.1 uncultured Pseudomonadota bacterium | reverse complement strand
TAGCAATAGCTTGAATATCCACGCCATAAATACAATTTTCGATGAGATAAAGTTTTCGCGCGTAATCGACTTCATTATCTTTAAATGCTTCTCGAACTTGTTCTTTCAAAGAATCAGGCACTCTTGCAAGTTGTCGCTCTTTCCAGCGGTCATTATCTTTGTCAATTTTGTGTAAAATGAAAACCAACTTGTGTAAAACGCCCATTGGAAATGCGCCCGAACCACAAGCGGGGTCAAGGATTTTGCAGGTGTCGATGGCTTCAATCAAAGCGGTTTTATCTTCTTCTGAAAATTCGGGTGTGGGTTTTGTGTAGCTCAACAAATCGTCTAATTGTTCAGTCGTCAAATGCTCTAATTTAGATTTGAAATACGCCTTTAACGATTCATCAACCATGTAATCGACGATTTCACGCGGCGTATAAAAACTGCCTGTTTGCTTACGCGCAGTGGTTTTGGTTTCGGGGTTATAACTAGCGAGTAAATTTTCAAACACTTGCCCTAATAATTCAGGGTCGAGGGCAATATCTTCTTCAATCGGCGTGTTTTCGGTTATGGTAAATTTGTAGCTTTTTAGAATATCTATCAAGCCTTTAATCTCAACAGACTTTTGTTTGTTGCCGAGTTCTTCGCTTAAATCGACGTTTTTGTGTGAGCCAAAGAAAATGTAATCAGGCACGCGCAATTTATTATCGGGGCGGTCTGAAAATCCATCTTCATAAGCAATGACATCGCCGCCTTGTTTGCCTTTTAATTCGGGAATGGGTTTATCTAAACAATCAAACAAACCACCGTTCATAAATGGCACAACATCAGAAACCAATTTTAAAAATGCGTCTGGCTCTGAAAAATAGGGTTTATAACGCATTAAATTCGTGACGTTACGATGCTGTCCGTCGTTACGAAATTGACGTTTTTCACAGGTTTGATTGAGTGTTGCAAAGAATAAGTTTTGCAAAATAGCACGGTAAAAATGGCTGTCATTCGCTTGAAAAGTCGCTGTTGAACTGTTGTTGATACGCGGTTTAAATTCTTTTAACTGTGACTTAATCCAATCCTCATTAAACAACTGTTCAGGAATTAGATTTTTTTCTTTGATAAACCAAACAAAAAGTAATCGTGTTAATAATCGAATCAAACTTTTTGCGTTGTGTTCACGGACTTTGTTTTCATCTTCAAAAACGCCACCTTTTACGGCTTCGATATTTTCAGCATCAGGAAAATAAACTTCCTTCATTGCCCAGAAATACCATTGTGATAATTCTTTGTAGAATTGTTTGTTGAGTGTTTTGGTATCTAAAACGGCTTGCCAAGCATTGTGCAAATCAACAAAAGTAGGATTCGCTTTTAAATTCAAATTATCAAATGCCAAATCCGCCAAAATATCTACATGAGCGCGGTGTGGGTCATTGATGCGAATATCTTTAAGCAACGTGACTTTTTCTAAAACGTTTTTACTGTCATCTATTTTGTTACGTCTTCGATGAATAACAGATAACGTCAATGTGTCACCGTGTTGAAATAGAACAAAAACTGGCTGAGGTGTTTTATTCAATTCGCGTGTAATAGAAACGAGCTTTGACAGGGAATAATAAGTTTCCTTCAACTTCACAGCCACAAAAAAATAGGACTTAATGTTTGAATCGTCAAAAGAACCCAATGATGAATTTATATTTCTTAAATTATCTTCAGCTAATTGAAATAAAAAAGCAGATGTTTCCCATTCATTAAAATGAATTTTTGAGGCATCAATATCTTTTTTGAATAAATTTTTTAAAAAATCATCTGCTGAAATATCAAGAGTACGCTGACTTTCATAGCCAAGCACCTTGAAAAATTCTAAACTTCCAGCCTTAAAATCATTTTTACAAAATCGTTGAATAACGTCCTGAATGGCATCTTTACTGGTCACTAGAGTTCACCTATTTCTTTGATTACCAGCCATGTGACTAGCGTAAAATCATCTGTATTCTTTATCTGCTCAGTAACAATTGGAATCAGTCCCCAGTCATTATTGAGATTTTCAATTACTTTTTCTTGAAATGCTTTACCAATTGAAACGACAGATTTTGCCACTAAGTCATAATAATACGCCATGTCACTGCCATCATTTGTTTGGTCATCAAATAACTGACATAACGCTTCATAAGGCTGGTCTTTACCGACACACAATGTTTTGAAAATTTCTAGTGTATGTTTTGCTTCAACAAAGTTGCGTCTAATTTTGCCATCGTCTTGAATATAAATCAGAAAAAACGGCGTGAGTGGATTCACTTGCTGCGCCTTTTCTTGCTGATAAACTTTTTGTTGCAGACAAAAAATAACGCCTTTGTGGATATTCAAATCGGGTTGCTCTGGCACGATGCCATAAAGACCCAGTGGCGCGTTGGCTAATTTATCGCGCTCTAAATCTAAATAGCCTCCTAAATCTGCACGGAAATCATCAAAATTAAAATCTGTCAGTGTTACGCCTTCGTTGAATTCTTCTAAATCCAACACTTCATCTTTCATCCGCTTTAACTGTTGATCACGGTAGTTTAATTCGTCTTCAATATCTTTTATTAGTTCGTCTTTGCCATTGGTATCTTCGTCACTGACTAATAAATTATCCGAAGCGGTAGCTGAAATATCGACCAATGCCATGCGAGCTTCAACTCGATTTTTCAAATTCAAATACTGATCAAGTTCAGCCGTTGCCCAAAAGTTAATCATCGAAACGGTTTTATTTTGACTGTTAATTCGGTCAATTCGTCCAAAACGTTGAATCAATCGTACTGGATTCCAATGAATATCGTAGTTAATCACCCAATCGCAATCCTGTAAATTTTGCCCTTCTGAAATACAATCTGTCGCAATTAAAATGTCAATTTCGTCCGTGAGCGTATTTTTAAAACCACTGCGTTTTTTGGCGGTAGGTGAAAAATTGATTAACACCTCGTTGAAATTGGTCGCGCCTAAAGTCGCTTCACATTTTGAACCTGTCACCAAACCAGAATGAACGCCTAGCTCGGTTAAATCCGTTTTCAATGCGTTGTACAAATACTGGGCGGTGTCAGAAAATGCGGTAAAAATCAGCACTTTTTTAATCGATTTGCCTTGCTTATCGATGGTTGGATTGCTGATTTTATGGGTAATCAATTTTTTTAATTCATGTAATTTACCGTCACGTTGAGATGTGATGTTTTGAGCGGTATCCCGCAGTTTTTTTAGTTGTTCTTTGTCATTTTCTAAATCCTGCAACCAACGCTCACAATCTAAATGTTTTAATTTGAATTTGATTTTTTTACCGACGGCTAATGCGTCATTGAGTTCATCGTCATCATTGGATTCGTAATCAGCTAAATTCTCAATTGCATCAAATTTATTTATTTTTGCAATTAAATCATCAATTTTTGTAACGGTGCGTGTCATCGTATCAGCGAAGGAAACCACTGAACTTTCAAGGCGTTTTAAAAAATTCACCTTCATCATCCCGATTAAATAATGCTCTCGGTCAGCTTGGGTAAAGTTCTTAACGGTGTTTTTATCCTCATACAAATCTTTATGTTTATCGAGCAGATATTTACTCGGATTGAATAACGATAATTGATAATCATTGATTTGCTCTTCAATCTTAACAAAAGTGGGGAATTCAGCTTGGGTGTCGATGTTGTAGTAAATCGATTCGGGTTTTGACCGTTTAGGAAAGCCACCTAATTCTTTTGCGACATCAGGATAATGACGTTCAATATGTTTTCGTGAACGTGCAATGGTCAGTGCATCAAGCAACTTAAAAAAGTCTGAATTTAAATGGTGGGCTAATTGAGATTGCCGTTTTTCTTTCACGGCATCGTGAAAAGCATTTTGAGCCGTCTTCAATGTTTTCTTGGTATCAACAATACCAATACTTGCAAAAGCATGATTATCATCAGCACTAATAAATCGTATTTGATTATACAAATCTGACAAATCATTATTTACAGGCGTAGCAGATAATAATAAAACCTTGGTTTTTACACCAGCTTTAATAACATCTTCAAGCAAACGTTGATAACGTGATTTTCCATTTTTACTTTTATTATCGTTGCGAAAATTGTGCGATTCATCAATGACAATTAAATCAAAATCACTCCAATCGAAATTACTTAAATCGACGTTATTTGACATACCACTTTCACGGCTTAAATCTGTGTGACTTAATACCGTGTAATGAAAGTTGTCATTTTTTAGTGGATTTTGAGCGCGTTTGTAACTGTTAGAATAAAGCAACCAGTTTTCACTTAACTTTTTCGGACATAAAACTAGCACCTCCGATTTACGATATTTTATTTCAAAATACTTAATAACTGCTAAGGCTTCGTATGTTTTTCCTAACCCTACACTGTCAGCCAAAATACAACCACCATACGTTTCTATTTTTCTAATCGCATGATTCACCCCTTCTTTTTGAAAGTCGAATAACGTATTCCAAATTTCAGATTTGTTTAAACTCTTTTCAGTGACTTCACGTTGTTCTTGATAACGCTGCCAATCTTCATAAAAAACGTGATAAAGCGTTTTGTAATAAATGAATTGTGGCGAATGGTTGTAATAAAGCTGGGTTAAATAATTCAATACCTCTTGTTTAACGTCTTTTACCAATGTTTTGTTGTTCCAAATGCCATCAAACCAACTTTTTAAATCCTGTCTGTCGCGGTCACTATCGACTATCAGATTCAGCTCGATATTAGAATTTCCATCGCCTAAACCATGCAATGTAAAATTTGAGCTACCAAGTAACGCCGATTCAACACCGCTATTGTTGATGTGGTAGAGCTTACCATGCAAAAGATTTGTTTGAATCAGTGAACGAATTTCTACTTTTTCGGTTATCCAATCCGCGCAGTTTTTAGCAATTGCTTTTTGATTAAGCCGATTTGTTAGCCATAAATCTTGCTCGACAACGTGAAAGGCTTTTGCCTGTGATTGCGCGACATCGAGTTGATTAACAAAAGTTGGTTCACCGAATAAAAATTGAAGTTTATCAATCGACAATAATTCTTCTTTCAGTGCTTCAAATCCGAAAATACTGAAATAGGCTGATACAAAACGTAGCTTTGCATTGGGGTGTATTTTTTCTTTTAAAAAATCCCCGACTTTTCCAAAATCGTGATTATCACGAATGCCTGATTGGATAGTATTGTTTGGTTTATTCATTTTGATGTTTGATTCAGTTATCTATAGTAAATTTTCAATCTTTTTCGTCTGAGTAAGGTTGCGATTTAACGTTAGGGGGTAATTTATGACTGTTAGCGGTTCGTAGTAAAAGTAACCATCCGCCTAACACGAATAACACAATAATTATGAAAATTAAGATTCCCATGAAAACATCAGCTATTGAGTTTTTTCATACATTCTTTAAGCACACGTATCGCTTCTGCTTTGGGTAATTCACTAATATCAGCCAATACCTGTTCCATGAACCTCGAAATATCCCCTAAAGGCATCAATTCTGGCTCACCACTGCCTTCATTTACACTTTCTGGTAACAATCCCTTAGCTTTAGCAATTTCAGCCTTAATTTGAGCCACAGAGAGGTTTTTATTGAGT
>CAIRCR010000142.1 GCA_903877065.1 uncultured Pseudomonadota bacterium | reverse complement strand
CAAGTGAAATTCGTTCACACCGTTGCGGCAGGTTATGTCACGGGTTCAATGTTTGTGTTGGGAATTAGCGCGTTTTATTTACTCAAACATCAAGATGTGGCGTTTGCCCGTCGTTCATTTCGAATTGCATCAGGATTTGGTTTAGCGTCTGTGTTATCGGTCATTCTTCTCGGCGACGAAAGCGGTTACACCGTTGGCGAGGTGCAACGCGCTAAACTCGCGGCAATTGAAGCGGAGTGGCACACAGAAGAAGCTCCAGCCGCGTTTACGTTAGTGGGTTTTCCCAATGAAGAAACCAGAACTACCGATTACGCGATTAAAGTACCCTATTTGTTGGGTTTGATTGCCACGCGCTCAATTGATGAAAAAGTTGATGGGCTGGATGTGATTCGTGAACGCAAACGGCATCGCATTGAAAACGGCATGATAGCGTATGAAAATTTGCAAATTTTGCGCGAAGACAAAACGAATGAAGTTGCCAAAGGCATTTTTGAACAACACAAAGTCGATTTAGGTCACGGCTTATTGCTCAAAAAATATACGGAAAACGTGGTGGATGCGACACCCGCACAAATTGAATTAGCCATTAAAGATGCTGTGCCAAAAGTTGCGCCGATGTTTTGGACATTTCGCGGCATGGTGTTTTGTGGCGTGTTGATGTTGTTTATCTTTGCCGCCTCGTTTTATCACAACATGAAACGTGACGCACATAATCAACCTTGGCTTTTAAAACTGGCATTTTGGGGAATTCCACTGCCTTGGATTGCAGGTGAATTAGGTTGGATTGTTGCGGAATACGGTCGTCAACCTTGGACAATTGCCAACATTTTACCTACGCATTTAAGCACCTCAAGTTTAAGCAGTGGGCAGTTATACGGCAGCATTGCAGGTTTTTTTGTAATGTACACCGCATTGTTATGTATCGAATTATTTTTGATGGTCAAATACATTCGTTTAGGCGCGAGCAGTTTGCATACAGGCAATTATCACTTTGAAAAACAAGGAGCAAGTCATGTTTGATTATGAATCGTTACGCATTATTTGGTGGGCAATTTTAGTCTTCTTGATTTGCGGGTTTGCCGTAATGGATGGTTTTGATTTTGGCATTGCAATGTTGTTGCCATTTCTAGGTAAAACAGACGACGAACGGCGGGTCATGCTTAACACGGTAGGTCCAACATGGGAAGGTAATCAAACGTGGTTGGTCACATTGGGCGGTATAACCTTTGGTGCATGGTCGATTGTTTATGCTGTGCTGTTTTCAGGCGTTTATTCAGGTTTATTACTGCTGTTATTCGCCTTATTTTTACGCCCAGTTGGATTTGATTATCGCAGTAAATTAGCCAATCCTGAATGGCGTAGTTTCTGGGATTGGGGTTTGTTTGTCGGTGGAACTGTGCCTGCCGTCGTTTTAAGTTTGGCGGCAGGAAATTTAATGATTGGTTTGCCATTCCAACTTGATGCCGATATGCGCTCAACTTACACAGGCGGTTTATTTGATTTATTTCAATTATTTCCCATTCTTTGCGTATTAGTTGGTGTGACGTTATGTGTGATGCACGGCGCGGTTTATTTGCATTGGAAAACGGAAAGTTTTATCGCTGAACGCGCTCAAAATGTGATCCGTATTAGCAGTGTTTTATTTGTGGTGTTGTTTTTATTGGCAGGACTTTATATTGCATTTGGTGTTGAAGGCTATCGCGTGACATCGATAATTGATACAAACATCACAGCTCACCCATTACATAAATCAGTCGAAAAAAGCACGGGGTTATGGCTTGCCAATTACGGCACTTATCCGTTGTTATTACTCGCACCAATTGTCACCGTCATTTCAGCCTTATCAGCTCCATTTTTTACAGCTAAACATCATTCTGCAACGGCGTTTGTATTGAGTAGTTTGGCGATGATTGGCGCGATTGTGACCGCTGGCGGTTCAATGTTTCCATTTGTATTGCCTTCAACGCTTTCAATTACGAGCAGTTTGACGATTTGGGATTCAAGCGCAAGTCATTACACGATGAAAATGTTACTTGCCGCAACTGTCGTATTTATGCCGATTGTATTGGCTTACACTACTTGGGTTTATCGTATCATGCGAGGCAAAGTGACCGTTGAACAAGTGCAAGCAAATCAACACACGATGTATTGAATTTACAACTTTTCCACTATCAAAAGGGCATTTTAAAATGCAAACTGAATCAGATATTAGAAAAGGGATTGCAAACGATGAGTTCACGTTTTTCTACCAACCAAAAGTATCTTTGGTAACAGGGAAAGTAACTGGTTCAGAAGCATTGATTAGATGGATAAAACCAGATGGAACGGTGATTTTGCCAAGTCTTTTTATTCCGATTGCAGAACAATCTTCGCTAATAAAAGAAATTACCTGCCATATGTTTCCCAAATTAGTGAAGGATATTTTAGTTTTAACCGATGTTGATGATCATTTAGTCACCTCGTTCAATACGTCAGCGAAAGATTTTGAAGGCGATTGCTTTACACAATCTGTACTGGATATATTGAAAAATTCGGCATTACCCGCGAACCGATTACAAATTGAATTAACAGAAACGGCGCCACTTATCGGTAAAACCGTCCCCGATGCGATTGTTCAGCCCGAAAACGAAGAAGAGCTACTTGGTGCAGTTCTGTGTGTTGGGTCTGGTTGGTTGGT
>CAIRCR010000141.1 GCA_903877065.1 uncultured Pseudomonadota bacterium | reverse complement strand
GGTTGATGTTTTCAGCAATTTACCTTTTTCTGTAGCTTTAACATTCACAGCAACGCCGCTAATATCGGTTTTACGATCGGAATTTTTAGAGGTCAATAACACTTTGATACTTTGTTTTGTTTTAGTATTTGCAGCGACTTTGGTTGGTTCAATGACCTTCATCTTGCTGTTAATCACAGGTTTAGATTCTTTCGCATCGTGATTGTGATGAGTATCAATAAAACTATCTTCGTTATTTTCAAGACCCGCAGAAACCCATTCATCGAATGGTAATTGTGCCAAATTTTCTTTAAATGATTCCGCTTTTGCGACGGGAATTAACAATCGGCGTGGCCCTGAACCTTCGGGCGCAGTTTTAGACTTATTAAACGCAGGATTGAGCTTTAAAAAATCATGTAGCGACATACTTGCCATTTCTGCGGCTTTACCTAAATTCAACTGCGAATCTAAGTGAACAACCTCAAAATAAGGCTTATTCGGAATGTGATGTAAATTGACATTATACTCGTCAGCGTGAGCAAAAATTTTTGCAATTGCTAATAATCGTGGAACATAAGTTGTTGTTTCATCGGGTAAATTAAGCGACCAATAATCTGTCGGCATATTACGCCCTTCATTACGTTCAATTGATTTTTTAACGTTGCCTTTGCCATAATTGTACGATGCCAGTGCAAGCAACCAATCGCCATCAAAACTTTGGCTGAGCTGTTTCAAATAAGTGGTTGCGGCTTTAGTCGATGCGTAAATATCACGACGACCGTCGTACCAAGAATTTTGTTGTAACCCAAACATCCGACCCGTTGCAGGTACGAATTGCCACAATCCAGAAGCGTCGGCTTTGGAATAAGCATCAGGAACAAACGCACTTTCAACGACGGGCAATAACGCTAACTCACCAGGAATACTTTTAGCTTCAATTTCGTCCAAAATGAGATGTAGGTAAGGTTCAGCACGATGTTGAATGGTATTTAAAGCATTAGGATGACTTAAATACCATTCAATTTCACGATCAATACGTTCGTTTTCAATTTTAGGCAATGAATATAACGACAGTAACCGTTCCCATACAGTATCCTTGTGGGAAGCCGCAGTTTTACTGATTTCTGATTTGTTTATTGGTTGGTAATTTTGATAGTAATGATCGACATAAACGTTATTTTGTTCGGGAACAAGTTCATTTACTGTCAACGCATCTTTCGTATTTTGCGAACAACCCGCAGCGGTAAGTGTCATCAATATCACTAATAAATTAACGTGTCTGCTCTGTTTAATCGGCATTATTTGACCTTTGTAGTTATGAAGCGAATTTGATTATAGTAAATTTTTAACCCAGAATCATTAAAACAACCTTAAATGGAGTGGAATTTATGAAGCGAGATTTCTTATTTGCGTATTACCAAACCCCACGCGGGAAATTATTAAAAGAGCTTGAAGTCAATTATTTACAGCGTTCAATTACAGTCGGTTGCCAACAAACTATTTTACAAGTCGGTGGTCTTGGCTGGGAAAACGAATTTATCGATTGTTCACTGTATCAAAGTTTTTCGGTGCTCGATGCCAAAAAATTAGGCTGGCATGAAGCGTGTAAAATTCAGGCAAAATCGTATGCCTTACCAGTACAATGTAACAGTGTTGATATGATTATCGTGCCACATTTATTGGAATTTGATTCCGCCCGTTTTCAAACATTTCGAGAATTAGAACGGGTTCTTAAACCCGAAGGTATTTTATTAGTCATGAATTTTAATCCTTGGAGTTTTTGGGTTCGCTATCAATTTTTACTCGACAAACGATTAGCGTATTCGTGGCGCGGACATTTTATTTCACGTTCACGTTTATTCGATTGGTTTAAATTATTGAATTTTGACGTGAGCAGCAAAACGGAATTTTTTTTGGATTCGACACAAACTAAAAATGGTTTAAATGCACTCAATAGTTTTTCATTTATATCTACCGCTTACGCGGTGAAAGCAATTAAGCGGCGTTACAACCCAATTCCTATGACCCCCGTCAGTACATTATTGCCGCGTTTAACCATCGCAAATTCTTTGGGAGCGGCAACGCAATCTCATGAGTGAACCTGTTATTATTTACACTGATGGTGCTTGCCGTGGCAATCCAGGGAAAGGCGGCTGGGGTGTAATTTTACGTTACAAAGGCACAATCAAAGAACTGCACGGTGGCGAACGTGAAACGACCAATAATCGGATGGAATTGATGGCAGCAATTCAAGCGTTGGAAGCGTTAAAAAAACCCTGTGTCGTGCATTTGCATATTGATTCAAAATACGTTTTAGACGGTATTACCAAATGGCTACCAAATTGGAAAAAAGCGGGTTGGAAAACTGCTGCGAAAGCTCCCGTAAAAAATGAAGATTTGTGGCGACGTTTAGATGCTGCAATTCAACCACACACTATAGATTGGCGTTGGGTAAAAGGACATTCGGGAAATATCGGAAATGATCGTGCCGATGCGTTGGCGAATTTAGGAATTGATGCGTTGCGTTGATTTTTAAAATTTGAATACAGAATTAAAAAGTCGATAAACTTATTCATTACATCTTGCTGGACACCTTGTTATGACAATCAAAAAACGTTTATTCAACGCGCAACATTATTTCAATTTTGAACTATTGTTGATTCGCCGTGCGTTTTGCATAACGATTCCCGCTATTTTATATCCGTCAATGTCGTCTGCAAATCCTTCCGATGCACAAGTGATTAGCGGACAAGTCACAATTGATCAATCCGTTGCGGGAACGACGACAATCACAAATACTCCAAACGCGATTATCAATTGGCAAAATTTCAATATCGCGCAAAATGAAATTACTCGCTTTATTCAGCAAAATGGACAAAGTGCCGTTTTAAATCGAATTATTGGCGGTAATCCTAGCGAAATTTTAGGTTCATTATTTTCTAACGGAAAAGTATTTTTGATTAACCCAAACGGCATCGTTTTTGGTGCAGGTTCGCAAATTGACACGCAAGGTTTGATTGCATCAAGTTTAAATCTGAGCGACAACGATTTTCAAAAAGGCAATTTTCATTTTATCGCGGGTTCAAAAGCAGGTGATATTTCTAACGAAGGCGTTATTCACGCTGGCAAAGACGGCAATATCGTTTTAATTGCACCCAACATTGAAAACAAAGGCATTATTCAAAGTGATGGTGGCAAAATTGTTCTCGCCGCAGGGCAAGAATTGATTTTGACCAGCATGGACGATCCTGACATTCGTTTTCAAGTTCAAGCTCCGAAAAATCACGTTTTAAATGTCGGGCAACTGTTAACCGAAGGCGGCGCGATTAACGTTTTTGCAGGTTCGATAAAACACAGCGGTGATATTAACGCCGACAGCGTCGAAATTGATAAACAAGGCAACATTCGTTTAGTCGCAAAAGGTGATGTGACACTCGAAAAAAACAGCACCATTTCAGCTAATAACGAAAAAGACATGGCTGGAAAAATTGAAATCACGGGGCAAAACGTCGCGGTTTTGGACAATTCAAAAATTGAAGCGGTTGGCGAAACAGGCGGTGGTGAAATTTTAATCGGTGGCGATTATCAAGGGAAAAATCCAGCGGTTCAAAATGCACAAAACACAACTGTTGCTGAAAATGTCGAAATAAAAGTCGATGCAAAAAGTGAAGGAAAAGGCGGAAAAGTTATCGTTTGGTCTGACAATGAAACAAAAGTAGCCGCCAATATTTCTGCCAAAGGTGGTAAAAAATCAGGTGATGGCGGATTAGTTGAAACGTCTGGCAAAGGATTAAAAATTGCCGACACAACCAAAGTGTCAACGCAAGCTCCAAAAGGCAAAGCGGGAACGTGGTTGCTTGATCCTGTGGATTTTACGATTGCCGAATCAGGCGGAGATATTACCCCTACAACGCTTTCAAACAATTTAGTATCAAATAGCGCGGTGACTGTTGCAAGTTCTTC
>CAIRCR010000140.1 GCA_903877065.1 uncultured Pseudomonadota bacterium | reverse complement strand
TGTTTTGGCGAACGTGGCGAAATGGATGGGCAATTTCAATATCCGTATCAAATGGCGTTTGATCGTGACGGTTATTTGCACGTTGTGGATATTATGAATTCACACATTCAGCAGTTTGATAAAAATGGACGTTTTTTTGCCACCATTGGCAAATTTGGCACAGGTAAAAATTCGTTATTTCGTCCAAACGGCATTGCAATCGACACAGCAAATGATTTGTTATTTGTCAGCGACAGCTATTTTGGCACGATTAAAATTTTCAAAAATGGCGAATCATTGGGTGAATTGACTGACAAAAATGGGCAATCGTTAATTTTAAAATCACCGACTTCGTTAGATTTTCAAAATGGAAAATTGCTTATAGCTGAAACATTAGCCAATCAAATTGTCGAATTTTCAATCAATCCAACTTTTTCACAACCTGCAAAAAATAATGCCGAATCGGTTGAGCCTTCGCAAAAAAATTGTTTAGCGTGTCATTTATCGTGGGTAAAAGAAACCGCAAAACCCGACAAACAAGGCGTGTTGCCTGATGCTTCGTTTGCGATGTGTTACAGCTGCCACAACGGTGCAATTGTCGATTCACGTTTGCGAATTGGTGTAAATAAACAGCACGCGACCGTTTATGACAATGAACAATTGAAAAAAGAACGTTTCGTTGAAAAACGTGCAGATAAATTACAAAACGACTTTCCGCACGAGCAACATAACGAGTTGAATTGTGCGACTTGTCACACGCCACACACAAAAGATTCACATCAACAAACCAACGAAACGCTTTACAAAGAACATGGCAATGCGTGGCTTCGCGTGCCAAATAAAAATGGGGATTTGTGTGAAAAATGTCACGAATCCAAAGGCAAAAATGCGCGTGAAAAAGAAACCAAAAATCGCGGTGTGAATCATCCGATAGCGATTAAATTAGCTATTCCGCCTGAGAAAAACGCGCTCGGTTTTGCCACTGAAACGAAATTGCAACAACACGGTTTGCCGAATTCGCTGTTAAAAAATGGCGGCGTTTTAGGTAATCAAAACGAAATGCTTTGCCAAACCTGCCACCAAATTCACGGCGGTTTTGATAACAGCGCGTTGACGGTTTTAGAAAATGAAAAAGCCTCGCTTTGTTTAGAATGCCACGAACGGCAAAGTTCTGAAAACGAAAAAGACGCGCATAAAAAAGGTGTGCATCCTGTCAACATCAAACCCAATTCAAAAAAGCATCCACAACCGATGCAAAAAGACGGAAAAAATGTTGATTTTGTCAGTTGCCAAACCTGCCACGTTGTCCATGATGGCAAACTCGGTTCAGCGTTGCTTGAGAAAAAATATCTAACCTCTGACGCACTTTGCGAAACGTGCCACGACAAACAAGCGTCGAAAAACAAAGACGACGCGCGTCACAAAGGCATTCATCCAACCAATGTAAAACCTGATGAGTCAATGAAACAAAACGACAAGCCCGTTACGTTTGTAACGTGTCAAAGTTGCCATAATGTGCATTCGGGAAATCCAGAAACGGCGTTGCTCGATAAAGGCATTAAAGACGCTGAAGCGTTGTGTAAAACCTGCCAAAAACGCCAACACGCCAAAGATAAAGATGATGCAATGGCAAAAGGCGTACATCCTGTGAATGTGAAAATGGATGATGAAGTTGAAATTGTCGCAGGTAAAAAAACCAAAGAAATCGGTTGTTTGACGTGTCATGCGGTGCATGAAGGCAAACCCGATACGCCTGCGCTGGTTGAAAATCATCAAAACGGCGAACTCTGTTCACATTGTCATCAAGGCAAACAAGCGATTGTCGGCAGTGACCACGATTTGCGAATCACGGCAAAAAATAAGCCTAATCAATTTAACGAAACACCCGCTCAAAGCGGCGTGTGCGGCGCGTGTCACAGTTTGCACAGAGGCGATAAAAATCCGCCGCACACATTTTTGACGAAATCTGTTGTCGAAGATTTCGCAGATAAAGAATTGCAACACAGTGAATTACACGAAGATAAATTGTGCATAAATTGCCACCAAAAAAACGGTATCGCAGAAAAGAAAATTGTGAAATTTTTTAATCACCCGCGTAAAGACATGATTTTACGTTCAGACAAAAAAATCATGCC
>CAIRCR010000139.1 GCA_903877065.1 uncultured Pseudomonadota bacterium | reverse complement strand
TCAATCATGGAAAAATTGGGCGATCGTAAAGGCGATTTAACCAATATGGTTCCAGATGGTAAAGGTCGTATTCGTTTAGAATACATGATGCCTTCACGTGGTTTAATTGGTTTCCAAACTGAATTTATGACCGCAACATCGGGTTCAGGTTTGCTTTACCATGTATTTGATCATTACGGTCCAATGAAAACTGGTGACGTTGGTACACGTATGCGAGGCGTGATGATTTCAATGATTTCAGGTAAAGCCGTCACGTATTCATTACATCCATTGCAAGAGCGTGGTGAATTGTTACTTGTTAATGGCGATGAAGTGTATGAAGGTATGCTTGTTGGGTTGCATTCACGCACAAACGATTTATGCGTAAACCCATGTAAACCAAAACAATTAACGAACGTTCGTGCTTCAGGTACTGACGAAAGTTTAGTCCTTGCACGAATTCAAAAATTAACACTTGAACAAGCGTTAGAATTTATTTCTGAAGATGAACTTGTTGAAGTGACGCCGAAATCCATTCGTCTGCGTAAAAAATTATTGACTGAAAACGAGCGTAAACGCGCGGGTAAAAGTAATTAATTCGTTAATTTTTTAGTTTGATCAAAAAGCGCAATCACTTTGTAAGTGTTGCGCTTTTTTTATGTGTTTTAAATATTAATCGACTTCTTTAGGCACACTAGCCCTTTCTACAGCATCGTAAAAAACGACACCAACACGCTCAATATGGTCACATAACGCGTGATGATTTATGTTGTCAAAAATGGATAGATCGATAGTGTAAGGCAACAATAAATCATCTAAAATTTCTGCAATATCGCCTAGTAGATGTTGTGATAAGTTTTCACCGTAATAGGGTTAAATCAATATCCGATCCCATTTTAAAATTCCCTTTTGCCCTTGAACCATAAAGCACAGCTTGTTCAATTTGAGGAAATTGAACAAATACGCTGACCATTTTGTCAACGGTTTCTTTGGTTAAACCATGATTCATAAATCATTTTGGAGATATAGTTGAGTAAATTTTTTCGCGAATATGTCAAATTCAGGATAAAACAACGCTAAAATATCCTCTGCAATTTCCTTTGCTAGTTCTAGGTTGTAGGTGTGCGATGTTTGATTTCGCGCTTTAATCATCGCCATCCATGTATCACCGTTTTCAATTAATCCATTTTTAAAGGCGGTGCGTGTTGCATCGCGTGAGCCAATCAAATCAACAAACCCTTTGTATTCTAAATAATCTTTTAATACATTCCATGCCAATTCGTGCGTAAACTCGAAACCTTGAATTAAACCTTGTTGCTCCAATGTCGATAATTGACGCGTGTTGGCAAGTTCGACAGCATCAATAAGCGTTTGAAATGCATTAAGATAATTGTTGAATCGCTGTTTCCACCGAATATCTTGTGTTTGAATCGACATTGTTAACTCTGTATTTTATTGATATTCAAAATGATATTAATATGAATAGTGTCGCTTTTAGTGAGATGCTCATCTCGTAAACATACTTATTTTCAGCGTGCTTAGCGACATAACGCAAACTCATAATAAAACACTTTTTAAAATGTTAGGTAAGTTTTTTAACAACTCTTGGCCTATTTTATAGCACTTTCATTATATGAAACGGAATGGTTTCATTTTATATAAGATGCTTATTTTTGTACTTTGCTGTGATATGATGTAAGTGTTTAAATTAACACAATAAATACTCAATGAAACACTCGATTGACCCGCGAATTGACTGCGTTTTTAAATC
>CAIRCR010000138.1 GCA_903877065.1 uncultured Pseudomonadota bacterium | reverse complement strand
CTGATAGTGAATCAGGAATAAAAACGGTCGTTTGCAATACATTTTCCAATTCACTTCGGGTAATTTGTCCAAAGCGTAATAACGTTGGTTTATCGCCGCTTAAATCAAGAATCGTTGATTCAACACCGATTTGACACGCGCCACCGTCTAAAATCATATCGACGCTTTCGCCTAACTCGTCAGCAACGTGTTGGGCTTGAGTTGGACTAATTCGACAAAAACGATTTGCAGATGGCGCGGCAATTCCGCCACCAAACGAGCGCAATAAATCCAACGCAACAGGGTGATTCGGCACGCGCAAAGCAATCGTATTTTGCCCACCCGTTACGATGTCGTGAACTTCAGGACGTTTTTTTAAAATCAAGGCGAGTGGCGCGGGGAAAAAATGTTGTGCTAATTTAAACGCGGCTTCGGGAATATCTTGCGCCCACAAATTAAACTGTTCAAAACACGCAAGATGCACAATTAACGGGTGATTTTCAGGACGATTTTTGGCGGTAAAAATACGTTTAACCGCTTCGCAATTATTTGCATCGGCACCTAATCCGTAAACAGTTTCTGTCGGGAAAGCGACTAATTTGCCGTTTTTTAAACATTTCGTGGCACGTTCAATGTTTTCGGAAGTTGCGTTAAAAATAGCCATTGTTTTATTTGATTTTTATCTAAAAAGTTCATATTTTCGTTATTATACCCAACAAACAAATTGGCGCGTGCCAGTTGTTAATTCTTAAAACGACACTAAAAAATTATGACTGACCTTTTGCAACAAGCGATTACTCACCACAGCGCCAACGAATTACCTGAAGCTGAATCACTTTATCGTGCCATTTTACAAGCGCAACCCAATCATCCAGACGCAAATCACAATTTAGGTGTTTTAGCTGTTACGGTAAATCAAGCGGAATTGGCGTTACCGTTTTTTAAAAAGGCGTTAGAAAATAGTCCGAATGAAATGCAGTTTTGGTTGAGTTACATCGAAACTCTGATTAAAACAAGACAGTTTGATTTAGCGAAATCTGTTTTAAATCAGGGCAGGGAACGCGGCTTGAGCGGTGAGAAAGTTGAATTATTAGAAAAACATTTAAGCGAGCCTACCGAAGCTGAAATAAATAAATTACTCACGCTTTTTAACCAAAGAAAATATAGCGAAGCGGAATCATTTGCGCGTGACTTAGTTCAACATTTTCCAAATCATGGTATTGGCTGGAAAGGTTTGGGCGCGGTTGTGAAAGAGCAAGGTGGCAGAACAGCCGAGGCCATCACTTACATGGAAAAAGCCGCTGATTTATTGCCATTTGACGCTGAAACACATAAAAATTTAGGTTCAACTTTTACAGTTGAAGGCAACTATGCAAAAGCTGAAATCAGTCTTCGCAAAGCCATTGAAATTTTTCCAAATTCAACCGATGCGCGTAGTAAATTATTGGTTGTGATGAATAGTTGTAATTTTTCTTCGCCGCAATCTTGCCTTGAAGAAGCGAAACGTTTTGGCGAAATTGCAAAGCAACAAGTAACGGGAAAATTCATAACGTGGAAGTCTGATTTGCACCCGAATAAGTTACGAGTGGGGATTGTGTCGGGTGATTTTTGGGATCACGCAGTTTGCTTTTTTTTGGAAAATTTACTTACTCAAATAGACGCTACAAAAATTGAGCTGTTTGCGTATTCGACTTATCAAAAAACGGACAGCGTGACAGAACGAGTAAAACCCTATTTTGCCGAATGGAAACCCATTTTTAATTTAAACGACGCAAACGCTGCGCAATTGATTCATGATGATGCGATTCATATTTTGATCGATCTCTCAGGACATACAAATCACAATCGTGCATCGTTATTTGCTTGGAAACCCGCCAAAATTCAAATGGCATGGTTAGGTTATTGGGCGACAACGGGCATTGCGGAAATGGATTATATTTTGGTTGATGAGGTCAGTGTCCCGAAAGAAAATCAGTGGCATTTTACGGAAGAAGTTCGTTATTTACCGAATACTCGCCTGTGTTTTTCTGCACCGAAATTTGATATTTCAGTCGCGCAATTACCCGCGTTAACTAACGGTTACATTACGTTTGGCTGTTTTCAAAATTTAAGCAAAATCACTGATGCTGTATTGAAATTGTGGAGCAAAATTTTTAAACAATTGCCCAACGCACGTTTGCGTATTCAAAGCAAACCACTAAGCGATAAAAACATTGTTGGGCAATTACTTTCGCGTTTAGTTCGTTACGGCATTGACGAAACACAAGTTATTACGCATGGTGCAAGCACGCGCGAAGATTATTTAAATGCACATTCTCAAGTTGATTTTATTTTAGATACTTTTCCGTACACAGGCGGTACAACAACCTGTGAAGCATTGTGGATGGGCGTTCCGACATTGACGTTGATGGGTGACACGTTAATATCAAGACAAGGCGCGAGTTTATTATCAGCGGCTGGTTTGAATGATTGGGTTGTTGATAACCAAACCCAATATGTTGAAAAAGCAATTTCTTTTGCTTCAGATTTAAATGCCCTTGCAAAACGCCGAGCTACGTTGCGTGAGCAAGTTTTAAGTTCACCAATATTTGATGCAAAACAATTTGCCCGAAATTTTGAAAACGTCTTGTGGGAAATAAACAGCGTTACATAATTTTAAAATTTTTACCTAAAACCCGAACGGCACATCACTCTTGAAAAAGCAGACAAAAATGAACATATCGTCCCATTCACCTTTTTTTCGTTATTTTTGCTACGCACTGACTATTACCGCTGCGTTGAATTTAACTTCTTGCAGTACAACACCTGAACGTGAAATAACGCCCCAACCTAAAATCAAAAAAGAAGTTGTATTGCCTCCGCCAATTGAATCGGTACCACCAATAATTAAACCTGTTTTACCCGAAGCAACAACGCCGCTGTCAATTAACACCAACGTTAAAAATTTCGTGCGACAAATGGTGACAAAACATCATTTTGATGAACGCGAATTAACACAATTATTGCAATCAGCGGTGATTAAAGAAGACATTTTAAAACGCATTGCATCACCGTCTGAAGGTTTGCCTTGGCACAAATACCGCAAAATTTTTCTCACCGAGGCGCGAATTGATGGCGGTGTAAAATTTTGGCGTGAAAATGCCGCAGCGTTAGCGAATGTTTCAGAGCAAACGGGCGTTTCACCTGAAATTATTGTGGCAATTATCGGTGTTGAAACGGGTTACGGTAAAAACATGGGCAATCATCGCGTTCTCGATGCGTTGGCAACACTCGCATTTGCTTATCCGCCACGCAGTCCCTTTTTTACGGGCGAACTCGAAAATTTTTTATTGTTATGCCGTGAAGAAAACATGAATCCACGCGAGCCGTTAGGTTCTTACGCGGGTGCCATGGGTTATCCGCAATTTATGCCGAGCAGTTTTCGGGCATTAGCCAAAGATTTTGAACACGATGGACACCGAGATATTTGGCACAATCCGCGTGACGCGATTGCCAGTGTGGCAAATTATTTTGAAAAAAATGGCTGGCAACGTGGACAACGTGTTGCCGTTCAAGCGTCTGCCATCGGCACACAATATAAATCTATTTTGAGTAAAGATTTAAAACCGAATTCAACGCTAGCCCAATTAAATAGCCTTAATATCAGCGCAGCTGAGAGTATGCCCGCAAATATAAACCTAAAATTAGTTGCACTCGAACAAGTAGACGATGATGAATTGTGGTTGGGTTTGCAGAATTTTTATGCGATTACGCGCTACAATCACAGCCCGTTATACGCAATGGCAGCTTATCAATTGAGTCAAGAAATAAAGCAACGGCGATAACTTTGGTATCATAAGCGTGCGTCGATTACGTTCGCGTATCGATGTCGTTAATAACAATAATTTTTAAAATTTTAGGAGCGTTTACCATGAAAAAAATTACAACTCCGTTTGCTGTTGCAATGGGCGCAGCGTTAATTTCAAGTGTTGCGGCAACAGCAGTTAATGCTGAAGCAAATCCATTTGGCGTGACTGAATTATCATCAGGTTATATGCAACTCGCAGCGGCTGAAATGACGTGCGGCGCGGGCATGAAAATGGAAAAACCAAAAACCGCTGAAGGCGCGTGTGCAGGTAAAAAATCAGCGTCTGGCGTAAAGTCACCTGAAGGCAAATGCGGCGATATGATGGATGGCGACAAAATGAAAAAAGGTCTGGAATCTTCATGCGGTGCAATGATGAAAGGCAAAGAAGGTGCGTGTGGTGAAATGCACGGTGCAATGTCAAAAGAAGGTGCGTGCGGCGGTGCAATGAAATCAATGGAAGGTAGTTGTGGCGCACAATGCAAAGATGACATGAAAAATTGTGACATGGCAAAAACAAAAGAAGGCGCGTGTGGTGCGAAAATGCAAGGTTGCGGTGAAGCAATGCAAGGCTGTGGCGAAATGATGAAAGGCAAAGATGGCGCGTGTGGTGCTGCGAAAGTAAAAGAGGATGCCTTATATCAAGTTCATCCAGCGGCAGCACCGTCTTCTGAACAAAAATCACCCTTGTTTGAAATTAAACCGTATAAAAAATAATTGAGGCGGTTTTACATGAAAAAAATCAGAACTTCTTTAGCTGTCAGTGCTGCGTTGATTTCAAGCGTGGCAACCGCTGATGTCAATCCATTTTGTGTAACGGAATTACCGTCAAGTTATATGCAATTGGCTGAAGCTGAAATGAAATGTGGTGCTGACATGAAAATGGATGCACCGAAACCCGCTGAAAAAGAAGCCGCCGAAAAAGCTGCTGCTGAAGCAAAAGCCGCTGAAGCCGCGAAAGCGTCTGCACCAAAACATTAAAATTTCAGTTGTTTTGAATTGATGGTTGAGAAGGGTGCAACGTCGCGCCCTTTTCTCTTTGAATAGCCTTAAATTATTCGCCACAACTGCCTTGTGATACAATCCGCGCCAGTCAAAATATCCTTTTCGTTTTAATCGTCAGAATCGCGTTTATGAAATTAAAAAAACTCTCTCGTGTCATTTTACTTTGTTTAGCCGTTTCGCCAATTGTTCACGCTGGTGATGAATTTATTGTTCGAGATATTAAAGTCAAAGGTCTGCAACGCATTTCAGAAGGCACAGTTTATAACTATTTGCCTGTCATCGTTGGCGAACGATTTTCGTTAGACAATACCGCACCAGCGATTAAATCACTTTTCAAAACTGGTTTTTTTAAAGACATTTCAGTTGAGCGCGATGGTTCAACACTTATTGTCAACGTGATAGAACGCCCGTCGATTGCAAAAATTATTTTTGAAGGCAACAAAGATATAAGCAAAGATGACTTAGAAAAATCACTCAAAAAAATCGGTTTATCAGAAGGCAAAACATTTGATCGGCAATTACTTGATAAAGTCGAACAAGAATTAAATCGTCAATATCTCAGTCACGGCAAATATGGTTTAACCATTAAAACCGAAGTGACTGATTTAACACGCAACCGTGTTGCTATTTTTATCAAAATATCCGAAGGGCGTGTTGCAAAAATTAAAGAAATTAACATCGTTGGCAACAACACGTTTAGCGAAAGTGATTTGCTCAAAAAATTGGAATTAAACACGTCAAATTTGCTGTCGTTTTACACCAAAGATGACCAATACTCGAAACAAAAACTGTCTGCTGATTTAGAAACGTTGCGCTCCTATTATTTGGATCGTGGTTATATCAATTTCAACATCGAATCGACGCAAGTTGCCATCACGCCAGATAAAAAAGATATTTACGTCACAATTAACGTCAAAGAAGGCGACGTTTATAAACTCGATAAAGTGAAACTTTCAGGTAATTTAGTCGTTCCTGCTGAAGATCTAATCAAACTTATGAAAGTTGGACCTGGTGAAGTATTTTCACGCAAAAGCGCGACCGAAACTTCAAAAGCCATTTCTGATCGCTTGGGCGACGACGGTTATGCGTTTGCCAACGTCAACATGATTCCTGAAATTAACGAAGCCACAAAAACCGTCAACATGACATTCTTTGTCGATCCCGCAAAACGAGTTTATGTACATCGCATTAACATCAAAGGCAACACGAAAACTCGTGATGAAGTCCTGCGCCGTGAAATGCGTCAAGCAGAAGCCAGTTGGGCATCTAGTTCTAAAATCGAACGCTCAAAAACACGCTTGGAACGTTTAGGTTATTTTGAAGATGTAACTGTTGAAACACCGCCCGTTGCAGGAACAGCGGACGAAATTGATGTGAATTACAGCGTGACTGAAAAATCGTCAGGGAATTTAATGGCGGGGATTGGCTATTCACAGGTTCAAGGGATTGTTTTAAATGCCAATATCGCGCAAGACAACATTTTTGGTTCAGGTAAACGTGTGAATTTAGCGTTTAATAACAGTAACTATTTGACCAGTTATCAGTTTGGTTTTTTCAATCCGTATTTCACCACTGATGGCGTGAGTCAAGGTTATAACTTCGGCTACACCAAACGTGATGCGTCCGCCATCAACATCGCAAGCTACACGACAAATGTTATCAATGCAGGAATTAACTTTGGTTTGCCGCTCAATGAATTTGACCAAATTCGTTTTGATTTTGATGTTAAACACACTGATTTAGGCACAACAACTTACACATCCGACCAAATTAGAAGTTTTATGACTAATTATGGCGATTCATTTTTCACCTTTGCACCTGCAATTGGTTGGACGCATGACACGTTAAACCGCGCGATTTTTCCAAACAAAGGCGGGCAACAACGTCTTTCTGCTTTAGCAACCATTCCTGGCAGTGATTTGGAATACTACAAAGTGAGCTATAAACATCAAATGTATTTCCCAATAGCGAAAGATTTTACGTTGCGTGTTATCGGTGAAGCGGCTTACGGTGATGGTTATGGCGATACAAAAAATTTACCGTTCTTTGAAAACTATTTTGCTGGCGGCACAGGTTCTGTTCGTGGTTTCAAAAATAACACTTTAGGTGTTCGTGATACACATACCAATAGCTGTAATGCTTACTACAATACGACGTTCGCAAATGTTGACGGAACAAGCACAAAGCCTGATCAAACGAAAGGTTGCCCCTATTCAAATTATCCGTTAGGCGGTTCAACAAAAGTGATAGGTAGCGCGGAATTATTTTTCCCCGTGCCATTTATGCCCGATACAAAATCTGTGCGTTTAGGAACATTCTTTGACGCGGGTTCGCTAAGTAATACTTTCGGAATAGACAACATGAAATATTCAGCTGGATTATCTGGTGAATGGATGTCGCCGTTTGGCGCGTTGTCAGTCAGTGTCGCCCAACCTCTAAATGCAAATTCTCTTGTTCAAGGGCAAAACGGGACAATGACAACGGGCGACCAAAAACAAATTTTCCAATTTAACTTTGGGCAAAACTTCTAAAACAATTTTTAGTTTGTTGCGCTTATCACTTATAATTTAAGCATTATTTTTTTATTTCAAACGATTCCATCGGAGAATTCTATCTTTATGAAAACAAAAATCGCGTTATTTTTAGGCTTAATGTTTACGGCAAATATCAGTTATGCTGATTTGAAAGTGGGCTTTGTAAACATTCCCGCCGTACTTGAAAAAGCTCCGCAAGCGGAAAAAGCTAAAAAACGTTTAGAACAAGAATTTTCGCCACGCGATAAACAACTCGTTTCGCAACAAAAAGATATTCAAAATATGGAAGACCGTTTAGGCAAAGACGCTGCTGTTTTGGGTGAATCGGCACGTTCAAACTTAGAAAAAGATATTTTGAACAAAAAACGTGATTTCAAACGCACACAACAAGAATTTAGCGAAGATTTTAATGTTCGTCGTAACGAGGAATTAGGTAAATTACAACGTCGCATTGTTGAAGCGATTCGCGGTATTGCAAAAGATCAAGGTTTTGATTTGTTACTCACCGACGGCGTAATTTATGCCAGCGAACAAATCGACGTAACTGCACAAGTTCAACAAAAATTATCGACAATGCCTGAATAAGTTGTTTTCACTTCTCGTTCCTAACTATCTTATTTCCCGCCTTTAAAAGTGAAACTAAAATCATGTCTATAACATTAGATATTCTGCAAATCCAAGCCTTCCTTCCACATCGTTACCCGTTTTTACTTGTGGATAAAGTGGTGAAATGCGAGCCTGGCGTTCGGTTATTAGGGGTGAAAAATGTCACTTATAATGAGCCATTTTTTCAAGGACATTTTCCACAAAAACCTGTAATGCCAGGCGTGCTTATTTTGGAAGCAATGGCGCAAACGACTGGATTACTTGCCTCTGAAACGGCTGGCGATGAATTGAAAGGTATGATTTATTATCTCGTCGGCATTGATAAAGCAAAATTCAAACGTCCTGTTGTTCCAGGTGATCAGCTTATGTTGGAAGCCCGATTTTTAAAAAATAAACGTAATGTTTGGGCGTTTGAATGTCGCGCTGAAGTCGATGGTGAATTTGTCGCCAGTGCTGAGATTCGTTGCGCGGCAGTGGTTGAATAACTTGATTCATCCAACTGCCATAATTGATAAACGCGCACAGATTGCAAAAAATGTGCGTATTGGCGCGTTTTCTCTCGTGGGTGCAGACGTTAAAATAGGCGAAGGAACCGTTATAGCTCCACACGTTGTTATTAAAGGTCACACGTCACTTGGCAAAGATAATCACATTTATCAATTTTGTTCCATTGGTGAAGATCCACAAGATAAAAAATATGCACACGAAATTACACGTTTAGAAATTGGTGATCGCAATGTGATTCGTGAATACACCTCCATGCACCGTGGCACGCAACAAGATAATAGTTTGACGAAAATTGGCAGTGATAATTTATTTATGGCATACACGCACGTTGCTCACGATTGCGTCATTGGTAATCATGTCATTATGGCAAATGGCGCGTCACTGGCGGGTCATGTACGTTTAAATAGCCACGCGATTTTGGGCGGTTTTACGCTTGTTCATCAATTTACCCAAATCGGTCAATATAGTTTTTCGGCAATGGGCAGCGCAGTTACACAAGATATTCCGCCGTTTGTGATGGTTGGCGGTCGTCCAACTCGTCCACACGGTATCAATTCCGTTGGCATGGAACGCAACGGCATTTCAGCAGAAGATATTCGTCTTATTCGTAAAGCCTACAAAATGATTTATAAAATGAATCTGCGTCTTGAAGATGCGATTGAAAAAATAGAAGATTTGGCAGGTGACAGTAAAGAATTGTCCGATATGGTGAATTTTTTACGCAATGTCACACGCGGTATTTTGCGTTAATTTCAATGTTAATTGCGGGCGTTGATGAAGCAGGACGTGGTTGTTTAGCTGGAAATGTGTTTGCCGCCGCCGTTATTTTAAATCCTGATTTTCCCATTGTCGGTTTAGCTGATTCCAAAATGTTAAGTCCGAAAAAACGCGAATTTCTGTCACAGCAAATCAAAAAATACGCACTCAGTTGGTCAATTGCTCAAGCGAGCGTTAACGAAATCGACGAATTAAATATCTTACAATCCACATTCTTAGCAATGCAACGTGCTGTTGCAGGCTTAAACGTCAAACCTTCCGAAGTTTTAATTGACGGCAATCAACTTCCAAAACTGAGCATTCCCGCACGCGCCATTATTCAAGGCGATAAAACCGTTCAAGAAATCAGTGCCGCGTCAATTTTAGCCAAAGTTGCGCGTGATGAATCCATGTACGAATGCGCTCAAATTTACCCGCAATTTTCTTTTGCAAAACATAAAGGCTACGGCACAAAACAACATTGCCAAGAAATTGAACAATTCGGTATTTTAGACATTCATCGCAAATCGTTTAATCCCGTCAGAACGTTATTGCTTCAAAAATGACCCGCATTGTTTTAGGTATCGAATACGACGGCAGTCGTTTTTACGGTTGGCAATGGCAAGTTGAGCAGCGCAACATTCAACACGAACTTCAACAGGCTTTGAGTAAAATCGCGCAGCATCCGATTACAGTGCAGTGCGCAGGGCGAACTGATACGGGCGTTCATGCAACTGAACAAGTCGTTCATTTTGACACGTCAGCAATTCGGACTTTAGATGCGTGGCATCGTGGCACTAATACCCATTTGCCGCCTGACATTCGGGTGATTTGGGCGCAAGAAGGAATCGGTGATTTTCATGCTCGTTACAGCGCGATTGCTCGTTTTTATCGTTACGTTATTTTAAATCGTGCCACGCCTTCTGCGTTAAATCGACAAACAACATGGTGTCCGTTGCCGCTCGACGCTGAAAAAATGCACCAAGCGGCACAAAGTTTAATCGGTCAACATGATTTCACGTCGTTTCGAGCGCAAGGTTGCCAGTCGAAAAGTCCATGTCGAAAAATGTATTTTATCGACGTGCATCGAGTTGGCGAGCTGGTCATTATTGAATTATCGGCGAATGCGTTTTTACATCACATGGTGCGAAATATCGCAGGTGTTTTAATGGCAATCGGTTCGGGCAAACAACCCGTTTCATGGACACACGAATTATTAGACCTGAAAAATCGCAAATTAGGCGGCGTAACTGCACCATCAGATGGACTGCATTTAGCAGGCGTTTATTATCCGCCGCATTACGGCATTGCCAAAAATCCTATTTTTAACAAATTACCCGCCGATGCACGGCGTTTTGATTGAGTTTTTATGAATTATTTATCCTTTTCAATTCACGGCAATGCCGACGGTCATAACGAAATTTTAGAAATTCTTACGAATTTTTTAGCATTTTTTGAAGGTTTAACAACAAACGGCGGTAGCCCGAATGGCTCCAATTTTTTAGAAGGTATTTCAAGCCTTGCGAACGTTCATCCCTTACTCGTTCATTTTCCAATTGCATTTTTGAGTTTGTTTGTTGTCGTTGATTTAATCGGCACAGCGGCTAAAAAAACCGAATGGCGCAGTTTTGCCAGCGGTTTACTTTATTTGGGAACGGTGTTTGCGGGTTTGACCGTTTGGGCAGGAATGCAAGCCGCTGAAACCGTGCCGCACGGTCACAATGTTCACGCAATGATGGAACGTCACGGACAATTAGGTTTTTCAATTTTAGCGTTATCGCTGGCGTTACTCGCGTGGCGATTGCGTCGCCCCGTTGAAGGTTGGGGAATTTACAGTTTTTTTTCGATAATTTTATTGGGTGTGTTGATTTTTGGTGCTGATTTAGGTGGTTTGATGGTTTACAAATATGGCGTAGCAGTAGAAGCCGTCGCTGTTTCTGCTGAAGAAAGTCACCATCACGCTGATTAAGTTTGAACGTTTACCAAATTGATACACAACTCCCCAAAACCTGACAATTAGAGCCTTTATGGATTTTGAATTACTTTCAAACGACGGATATGCACGACGCGGACGTTTAACTTTTGAACGCGGTGTGGTCGAAACCCCGATTTTTATGCCAGTTGGAACTTATGGCGCGGTGAAATCGCTCACGCCCGAAGATTTACTCGGTGTTGGCGCACAAATTATTCTCGGTAACACGTTTCATTTGATGTTGCGTCCGACGACCCAAGTCATTCAAGCACACGGTGATTTACACGATTTTATGAATTGGCAAAAACCGATTTTGACCGATTCGGGAGGCTTTCAAGTTTTCAGTTTGGGCGCGTTACGCAAAATTAAAGAAGAAGGCGTAACCTTCAAATCACCGATTAACGGCAGCAAAATTTTTATGTCGCCCGAAAGTTCGATGCAAGTTCAACGTGAATTGGGTTCAGATATTGTGATGATTTTCGACGAATGCACGCCTTATCCCGCGACGGTTCAAGAAGCCGCCGATTCAATGCGACTTTCACTGCGTTGGGCAAAACGTAGCAAAGATGCGCACGGTGATAACCCGTCGGCGTTGTTTGGGATTGTTCAAGGTGGAATGTACGAACATTTACGCGCAGAATCCATTGCGGGTTTAATTGATATTGGTTTTGATGGTTATGCAATCGGCGGTTTATCGGTTGGTGAACCCAAAGAAGAAATGATGGCAACACTCGACGCAATTCATCAAAAAATGCCCAGCGAGAAACCACGTTATTTAATGGGCGTTGGCACGCCAGAAGATTTAGTTGAAGCTGTTTGTCGAGGCATTGATATGTTTGACTGCGTAATGCCAACACGAAATGCACGAAACGGACATTTATTCACAACATTTGGCGTGGTGAAAATTCGCAACGCGCAATATGAATTTGACACGAATCCGATTGATGAAAACTGCACTTGTTACACCTGCCAAAATTATTCGCGTGCTTATTTGCGCCATTTGGATAAGTGTCAAGAAATGCTCGGTTCACGCCTCAGCACGATTCACAATTTGCATTATTATTTGAACTTAATGCAAGGTTTGCGTGATGCCATTGAACGTGGTGAATTGTCTGCATTTGTCAAAACATTCTACGAACAGCGAACAAGCGAATAACAAGTAATTTGAGCAAGCACTAACTCCCAACCTGTGCGTACAATATGCAGGCAAAAATTCCTCCAATTCAACTGAGAATATAGACATGGCAAGTTTCACCAGCACCAAAAAAGCAGACAAATATAACGGCACGAAAAACGATGACAGCATCATGGGCGATGCTGGAAACGACGTGTTAAGCGGTGGTTTAGGCAACGATTACATTGACGGCGGCAAAGATAACGATTTGCTCAATGGTGAAAACGGTGACGATACATTGTTGGGCAGCGAAGGCAAAGACACGTTAAATGGAGGCAGTGGCAACGACAAATTAGATGGCGGAAAAGATAACGACAAACTTTCTGGCGACGCTGGCAACGATACGTTAAATGGCGGCGCAGGTGCTGACACCATGACAGGCGGCGACGGCAACGATTATTACTTTGTCGATAACTTCAAAGATTCCGTTGTCGAAGGTAAAAAAGCAATCGCCATCAGCGGCAACGATACTGTCGAAAGTGTTTTATTAAATTACACACTCCCCGCCAATGTTGAAAACTTGATATTAAGCGGCTCTGAACTCAGCAACGGAACAGGTAATAAATCCGACAACATTATCACAGGCAATGATGCCGACAATTATCTCAAAGGCGACGCAGGTAACGATTCACTTGTGGGCGGCGCGGGCGAAGATACGTTGGATGGTGGTTTAGATGTTGATACGCTCGTCGGTGGCGAAGGTTCTGATATTTATTTCATGAATAACACCGAAGATTCCATCATCGAAGAAGAAGACGGCGGCGATTTAGATCAAGTCAATGCAACCGTTTCCTTTAGTTTGAACGAAACACCCAACATCGAAGTTTTAGAATTATCGGGCGCAAAAGCCACCGACGGGACGGGTGACGAATTTGCAAATCTCATTCAAGAAAAAGAAGGCGGCACAACCGCCAATACACTCAGCGGCATGGAAGGTAATGACACGCTCAACGGTGCAGGCGGTGATGATGAATTAGAAGGTGGTGAAGGTGATGATATTTTGGACGGTGGGGATGGTAACGACACCGCTATTTATGGCGATTTGCAAAAAAATTATAAAATTACCGCCAATGTTGATGCCGATAATGTGCCTCAAATTGTTGTTAAATACATCGGCGATATTGAAAACGGTGCAACCGATGAAGGCTTAGATATTTTATCGAACATCGAAATTATCCAGTTTTCGGACGGTTCAACGATTAACGCTGTGGATGTGATTAGTGGCAAAGTTACCACGCCAACTGAAAAACCTGTTGACGAAACAACTGTTGTGGTCGAAACACCAACTGAAACAACCGTTGTGAAACCCACCACGCCAACAGTCAGCATTGATGCCTTTGAACTTGCGGCAACCAAACCACCAGCGGACATGGTTTTTGATTGGGATTTTTCACAAACTGAAAATGCAGATACGCTCACTTTAGATTCATTACCCAATGCGATAAACGTGCGAATCATGGCGTTAGGTGGCAATGACACAATTCAAGGCGGCAGTGCGGTTCGTTGGATTGATGGCGGCGAAGGCAATGATTCAATTTTGGGGCAAGATGGTGTGTCTGATACGTTGCTCGGTGGCGCGGGCGATGATTTGTTGAGTGCTGCTGGCCGCGGCTATGATGGCTTGTATGGCTCCGCTGATTCCGCTAAAAACGTATTATCAGGTGGATTAGGAAACGATACGTTATTTGGAGGTCAAGTTAACGACACACTCATCGGCGGCGCAGGAAATGACACGCTGTTTGGATTTAAAGGAAACGACACGTTAAACGGAGGAACTGGCGTTGATAATTTAAATGGCGGCGGCGGTGCAGATACGTTTGTTTTCACAAAAGGCGATTCAGGCGTTGGCAGTCCTGTTGTTGAAAAAGGCGTAACGGTTGCGAAACGTGATGTGATAACCGATTTTGATTTTTCTGTTGATGGCGAAGTGTTAG
>CAIRCR010000137.1 GCA_903877065.1 uncultured Pseudomonadota bacterium | reverse complement strand
ATTTGCTTCGATAATTGGCGACAGATGCTGGAATTTATGCTCAAGGGTCTTGAAATTCCTATCCCTGAAGCTGTTTGATTTCATAATGAGAATTGCTGAACTCAAACCGCTTTCATATTTGTTATTTTTTTATATTTCAATTGATTTGAAAATTTTGTTCCCAAACGTTGGCAAGGCAATTCAAAATACTGAAACGATAGTGCGGCAAATCCAAACACTAAACTAAGATAAATCAACGTCTGCCACCACATCGTATTGGGATAATAAGCTGTAGCGAGTTGTTGCCACAAATACACCGAATATGAAATACGCCCTAAATAACTCAAACAGCGATTTTCAAAAACACGTTTAACAACTGAAAACTGTATCGGTGTACCGAACACAATAATCAAAATCAAAATGGGATAAGATAATCTCAAAAATACGTCATCACGACTGCCATTAGCAAAGCAGATTAAACTGATGAGTAAAAATACCGTTGCGAGCCAAAACAAAAAAGGCAGTGTGCGTAATCGAAACATCCAATTCGTAGGCAATAACGCAGTAAAACACCCCATAAGTAAAAATACAAAATAAAGAAAATATGCTGCCCAAAAATTTTGTCCGTAATAACTAAACAGTGATGAGATTGAAATTAACGTAATCATAACAATGAAAATTCGTAATATTTTTCCACCACGCCATGCCCATAAAAATACTACGGGATAGAATAAATAAAATTGTTCTTCATACGCCAATGACCAAGTTTGACCCACATACCAAGGACAATTACTTTCAAAAAAAGATAAATTACACAAAAACGCCGCTGACGTTAATACTTGTACGCCATTGACTGTAACTAGGTTGAACGCATTTAGCATCAATAAAAACATCAAATAAAGCCACAAGGGGGGAATAATGCGAAAAAATCGTCGCGTGTAAAATGCTTTTAAACAAATTCGTCCGCTGGAATTTTTTTCAGAATTTAATGCTGTGCAAATTACAAAACCACTAATGCTGAAAAAAATCAGCACCCCTAATTCGCCAAATCGTTCAATTTGCAGTGAATACGTTTCAACTTGTGACCAATACTCGCCTACGCCACTGAATAATAAAAAATGTTCCATTATCACCAACATGACAGCAAAAAATCGCCACACATCAATATGTTCAATACGTTTAACCGCCATAAATCCCCATTTGTTTAAATCCTAATTCCATCAATATCTAGCCATTTAATTTTATCGTGTGCGTAATCGAGCAACACTTTTGTCATCGTGGCATCTATGTTTTGTTCTTGTAATGCCTTAATTTTCTGAATATAGTCACTCAATAAAATATTCGCACCCGCTTCGGGTTGTTGTAATTGAAATAGACAAAATTCACGCCACTTATTCCATTCTTCACCTGTCAAAGTATTCGGATAGTTTCGCGCTCGATAACGAAATAACATTTCAGGTATACGTTCATCATCGTAATAAAAGGCAGATGTTGCCAATTTTTCTGGCGCGGTATTGCGAATTTTCACCATCGTTTGTTTATCTTTTTTTGAAAAAAATCCGCCGCTGTATAACGCTAAATCGACATTTTCAAGGCTGCCAAAATTCTCGTAAGGCTTATCAAAAACGCTAACTATTTTATTTACAAAAATGGGTGGAATTTGTTTCAAAATCGTAGCTAATCGTTCCGCATTTTTTAAACACATTTCAACATCAATGCCTAAGCGTTGTGCGTTTGGTGGACGTAAAACCGACATGGGTGCAAGCACGGGGCATTTATTGACATGAACCGTTTTAAGCGCAATTCGTGCCACATTTTCAGGTAAATTTTCAGTCGCAACAAATAAACGTTGTTTTATTTCTTCGCTAGATAAAGTTAGCAACGGCGCGGCATCAACGCTTACATCGTAAACGATAACTTCATTTGCATTTGTTGGATGCAAACACAACGGCAACACAATCGCTAAACAATTTTTTGTCGCAGGATACATTCCAGAAATGTGAATCAGTGGAATGCCGCTGCCCACGTTCAACAATTTCAAGGCTTGTGTTTTAGTTCGATGTTCAAACAAAAATTGAAACAAACGCGGTTGTGCTTGACGTAACAGATGCGCTAACGACAACGTTGCGTAAACGTCAGCGAGCGCGTCATGTGCGTTTTCATGTTGAATGTTATTGGCAACGGTCAGCTGATCTAATTTGAAAATCGGGTTATTTGCATCGTCATAAACCCAGTTAAAACCGTCAGGTCGCAAAGCCTGTGCCGCGCGAAAAACATCAAGTAAATCCCAGCGCGAATTTCCGTTTTGCCATTCGCGTTCGTAAGCATCATAAAAATTACGATACAAATTGTGGCGCGTGACTTCATCATCAAAACGAATCGAGTTATAACCTAAACTGCAAGTGTGTGGCTGTGCGAGTTGCTCATGAATTAAGCGCATAAATTTCGCTTCATTAACGCCTTTTTCATTGGCAAATTGTGGCGTAATTTTTGTAATCAAACAGGCTTCGGGATGCGGCAAAATGTCCAAACTCAATTTGCAATAAATTGAAACGGGATCATCAATAACATTGAAATTTAAATCTGTTCGCACACCCGCAAATTGCAACGGTCTATCTTTTTGCGGATGCGTGCCAGTCGTTTCGTAATCGTGCCAAAAAAGAGAATGCGTCATAATTTTAAACGTGTCTTTTGTACAATTTTTAACCGTTAGACGAATAAATTTCATGCGGGTTTTTCAACACGCCTTCAATCGTTTGCCATTTTCCGTCAATCAATTGCCGATAAAAACAACTTTCACGTCCCGTATGACAAGCAATGCCGCCTGCTTGTTCAATTTTTAAAAGCAAAACATCTTCGTCACAATCCATTTGAATGCTAACAATTTTTTGCTGATGTCCTGATTCTTCACCTTTGCGCCACAATTTTTGACGTGAACGCGACCAATAAACGGCGTAACCCTTTTCAACGGTCAAGGCTAAAGATTCCCGATTCATCCACGCAAACATTAAGACTTTTCCAGTCGTTGAATCTTGTGCAATGGCTGGAATTAAGCCGTCTTCGGTAAAGCGAATGTCGTCTAACCAACTCATAAACGCACCTCAATACCACGTTCACGGAGTCGCTGTTTGGCTTGTCCAATCGTGTATTCGCCAAAATGAAAAATACTCGCCGCCAAAACAGCATCGGCTTTGCCTTCCAAAATTCCTTCGGCTAAATGGTCTAAATTTCCAACGCCACCCGATGCAATGACTGGCACAGAAACGGCTTCGCTCACGGCACGAGTTAACGGCAAATTGAAACCTGATTTTGTGCCGTCTTTATCCATGCTGGTTAAAAGAATTTCACCTGCGCCAAAAAGCACCATTTTTTTTGCCCATTCGACCGCGTCCAAACCCGTTGATTTGCGTCCGCCATGTGTGAAAATTTCCCAACGATTTGGTTCGTTTTCACCACTTACTTTTTTTGCATCAATTGCCACAACAATACATTGAGAACCGAATTTATTCGCGGCTTGTTTGACAAAATCAGGGTTAAAAACTGCGGCACTGTTGATGCCTACTTTATCTGCACCTGCGTTGAGCATTCGGCGAACATCTTCTAAAGTGCGAATGCCTCCGCCGACCGTCAAAGGAATGAAAACTTCGCTGGCAACTTGTTCGACAACGTGAACCATCGTAGCGCGATTGTCGTGTGTGGCTGTGATGTCTAAAAACGTGATTTCATCTGCGCCTTCGTGGTCATAGCGTCGCGCAATTTCAACGGGATCGCCCGCATCGCGTATATCAACAAATTGAACGCCTTTTACGACACGCCCATTGTCCACGTCTAAACACGGGATAATTCGTTTTGCTAAACTCATTTTGATTTCCTAAAACGTATCTGCAATTTTTTGACCTTCAGCGAAATCTAAAGTGCCTTCATAAATTGCACGCCCTGTAATTGCGCCCATAATGCCGTCACTAGCCACTTTTCCCAGCGCGTAAATATCGTCTAAATTGGTAATTCCACCCGACGCAATGACAGGAATTGAAATGGCTCGCGCTAAACGTGCGGTGGCTTCAACGTTCACGCCTTGCATCATGCCATCGCGTGAAATGTCGGTGTAAATAATCGCCGCTACGCCATAGTTTTGGAATTGTAACGCTAATTCAATCACATTGAATTGTGAAACCGTTGCCCAGCCGTCTGTTGCCACTTTGCCATCTTTTGCATCTAAACCAACCATGACGTGACCCGCAAATTTTGTTGCCATTTCACGCACAAATTGGGGTTCTTGAACTGCTTTTGTGCCAATAATTACATATTGAACCCCAGCGTTTAAATACGCTTCAATCGTTGCCACGTCACGAATACCACCACCGATTTGTACGGGTAAATTCGGATACGCTTTTGCAATTGCGTGAACGACTTCAGCGTTGCGTGGTTTGCCAGCAAATGCACCGTCTAAATCAACAAGATGAATCCGTTTTGCGCCAGCATCGACCCAACGTCCAGCAACCTCAACAGGATTTTCAGAAAAGACGGTGTCATCGTCCATACGTCCTTGACGTAAACGCACACATTTTCCTTCTTTTAAATCAATCGCTGGGATAAGTAACATAAATTTTCTCTCTAAATATTTGTATCAATGATCAATAGTGTAAAAAAGGACGTAACAAAAATTACGCCCTTAAAATAATCGAATAGCCGATAAGACAGTTTATAAAACGCTTACAACGGCTAATTGTGTATAAGTTCTGTTGTAGGTTTGACGGTTTCAACTTCTTTTTTGACCCCATCATCACTGCCATCATAACCAATCCACCCCGACATCATTTCCCACAGTGTTTTTTCTAAATTACGTTTTGGCACGTCAACGGTTTTATCCGTGCTGGGTTTTGCAACTGGCACAGCACTTGGTTTTAAATCGCCTTGAATGCCTTTTATTTGGTCATTTTCAAAGAAAATGGACACCATTTTTTGTTCACGATCTTCACCCCCTTTTTTTGATGAATACACATAATCCCAACGATTTTTGTGGAAGAAATCAACCAACATTGGAGATCCCATAATGTATAAGACTTGGCGTTTTGTCATATTCGGGCGTAATTGATCAATCATCGCTTGATCAATCATGTTGCCTTGATTGACATCAACCGTATAAACGTAAGGCAAATTATTCAAAATAGTCGAACACGACATCAGCGACATACTGAGTAGACTTAAAGACAAAATCGTTTTTTGCATGAGATGCACTTCAAAATGTGTAAGGAATGGCGTAAATTCTACGGTAATTCAGCTAAACAGTCATGCGCTGACCTTTAAAAAAACGTTACAATGGGTCAAATTGAATCTTTTACGAAAAAATCGTCATGGAAAATAAGGAAAGCTACGAACTCAAAAATGCGGGTTTAAAAGTGACTGTGCCACGCACCAAAATTTTGCAAATTTTGGAAAAACAGGTAAATGACCGTCATTTTTCTGCCGAAAAGCTGTATAAAATTTTACTCAGCGAAAACGAAGATATTGGGCTGGCAACCGTTTATCGCGTTTTAACTCAATTTGAAGCCGCAGGTTTAGTAACTCGCCATCATTTTGAAGGGGGTAATTCTGTTTTTGAACTGGATAACGGCGGACATCACGATCATTTGGTTTGCGTAAAATGCGGAAAAGTAGACGAATTTCAAGACGAGTTCATTGAAAAACGCCAACACGAAATCGCTGAAAATTTGGGTTATGAACTCACCGATCACAATTTTTATCTTTATGGTTTTTGTGGCAAATGCCGCAAACCGAAAGCCTAACTTCTCTCAAAAAATTATTCATGTTTAAACCTCTTATTTTTTACATTGGTTTGCGCTACACCCGCGCAAAACGTCGCACACAGTTTATTTCGTTTATCACACTGACTTCTGTTCTGGGCATCGCGCTTGGTGTCACAGCGTTAATTACCGTGTTGTCTGTGATGAATGGTTTTGAAGCCGAATTGCGCGAACGCATTTTAGGAATGACTTCACACGCCACCGTTACAGGGCAATCAGGACAGCTCGATAATTGGCAAGAACTTGACCAGCGTTTGGTTGGTTATCCGCACATTCAAGGCACAGCACCGTTCATAAACGGACAAGTAATGATTAACGCTGAACGCCGTGTGAGCGGCACGATGCTCAGTGGGATTTTGCCCGATTATGAAGCGAAAGTATCTGAAGTTGCTATGAAAATGAAAGAGGGCAAATTGAGTGATTTAGTCGCGGGAGAATACGGCATTATTTTGGGAGTGGAATTAGCAAATTATTTAGGTGTTATCGTCGGCGATAAAATTACAGTTATCAGCCCACAAGTCAATTCAACACCTGCGGGCGTTGTGCCACGAATGCGCCGCTTCACGATAATTGGTACATTCCAAGTTGGCATGTATGAATACGATCGAAATATGGCCTTAATTCATCTCGACGATGCAGCAAAATTATTTAGACTTGAAACGGCGGTTTCAGGTTTACGCATTAAGTTAGACGATTTATTCAACGCACCACAAATCACACGCGAATTATCACAAGCTCTTTATAACAATTATCACGTCAGTGATTGGACGGTTGCACACAGCAATTTTTTTCGCGCCATTCAAACCGAAAAGCGGGTGATGTTTATTATTTTGTTACTGATTGTTGCGGTTGCGGCATTTAACATTGTTTCAACGCTCGTGATGGTTGTCACCGATAAACGTGGCGATATTGCGATTTTAAAAACACAAGGTTTAACGTCGCCATCTGTGATGGGGATTTTCATGGTTTTAGGCGCAATTATTGGTATTGTTGGAACGGTGATGGGAACGATTGGCGGTGTAATTTTGGCGTTGAATGTCGAAACGATTGTGCCAGCAATTGAAAAGTTTTTTAACGTGCAATTTATGGCGGCAGACGTTTATTACATCAGTGAATTACCGTCAAAATTGGTTTGGTCTGACGTTTATGCGATTGCGGGAATGGCGTTTTTCTTGTCGTTACTTGCAACAATTTATCCTGCATGGCAAGCCGCTAAAATCAATCCCGCTGAGGTTTTACGTTATGAATAAACCACTCATTTTGGAATGTAAAAATCTTGTGAAACGTTACGGTGATTTGGACGTTGAAGTATTGAAAGGTGTAAATTTAAATATTTCAGTTGGTGAACGTGTGGCAATTATGGGTGCGTCGGGTTCGGGCAAAAGTACGTTGTTACATTTGCTCGGCGGTTTAGATAAACCTACCAGTGGCGAGGTTATTTTAAATGGCGTGAATTTAAACGCGGTCAATGGTTTCAAACTTGCCAAGTTACGCAATCAATCGCTCGGTTTTATTTACCAGTCACACCATTTATTGGGTGAATTTACCGTATTGGAAAATGTAGCGATGCCGTTGTTGATTGGTAAAGAATCGGTCAAAAATGCACAAATTCGCGCCAAAGAATTATTAAAACGTGTTGGTTTGGGTCATCGAATTGAACATAAACCAGGTGAAATTTCTGGCGGTGAACGTCAACGAGCGGCTGTTGCAAGAGCTTTGATTAACCATCCAGCGTTGGTTTTAGCCGATGAACCGACGGGGAATTTAGACAGCAAAACAGCTGAATCTGTTTATCAGTTGATGCTCGAATTGAATCAAGAATTACAGGTAAGTTTTTTAGTCGTCACGCATGATCCTGAGTTGGCTTCAAAATTGGGCAAAGTTCTGCACATGGAAGATGGGCTGATTGTGACTTAGTGTAGCAACCAGGAACCTAGGCATTTCAAGCACTGCTGGCAATTTCTGTTACAGGGCTTTTGTGTGGGTATGGCGAAAGTTTGTCAAAAATCAGCTTTTCAAAAATCTACCCGACATTCCGCACCCTGTTTTCAAAATTTGATATATTTTAAATATACTATTTTTCAATAGGTTGCGTTTTTAGTTGCCCCTAGTTGCCAAAACATAGAGGAATGTCCCAATACGGTTGCAACCAAAATTTTTGATAT
>CAIRCR010000136.1 GCA_903877065.1 uncultured Pseudomonadota bacterium | reverse complement strand
TTTTGAACAATAAAAAAAACCGCCAAGCTCAAAACTTAACGGTTTTTTTGAATTAAATCTTCACATCAAAAATATCTAAAAATGTCGGTATTCTTAATTTTTCAAACCATACGCCACGATGTTGATCATCATGGCGGAGGTTCAGTCGATTTTAAAGGTTAGCAATCAACTGAGATAATTTCTCATCGAATACGGATTCATTCGCGCTCAATTGATTATCCGTTATTACGTCTAAGCCTTTATGCCACGTTTGAAATTCATGCTCTAACAAATACTGATTTACTTCGTTAGTGAATATTTGGTAATCGAACTCTATTGAATCAACAAGCTGTTCAACCATATCCTCAATATCCAATTCTTCAAGAATGCGATCCTTTGCAAGTTCTTTTAGTTTTTCAGTCCGTATGTCAAACGCTTCCGCTTCCAGTATTTCTTCGGGCGGGACGATTTTATAGGGCTGATTCAAACCCTCTAATGCGCTGCTAATACCCGTATCAACGTATTGAATCAACTGGTCAGAACTCATCGCGTTCAGCTCAATGATTTTACCTAACCATTCTTTTTTGTTGTCAGAACGCTTAATTAAATCTCCCTGAAAAAATTCCCGTTCATCGTCTGTTAGCTCCAAAGTTGAGGGTAATTCTTTTTTGCGCTTTTTATTTTCACCTTCCAATTTCATATCTAAACCCGACTGAAGCGTTAAGCCTAAATCGATGACGGTTATATTATGATTTGGCATCCGCGCTGTTTCTTCTTGTAGCGTCCGTGCAATGTTGTAACCATCAGGGTCTGCATCATGCAACACGAAAATAATGTAATTTTCACCCGTTTGCGCCCTGTCCAATAAAATTCGCACCGCTTCACACGCATAACCTTCGCCACCTATCAATGCCATGTCATATTTTTCGGGCAGTTGTGCCGCTTGAATCGGATTACATAACCCCTTTTTTTCGATATACAGAATTTTGTTGTACCGATATTCAGGAAATTTATAACGATCAACTTCAAATGTTCCCATTGGTAATTGAAACAAGTCATGCGGATGATGTAATACACCGCGTGGGTCATTATAAATGTTAGGATTTCGTCCGTTGTTGCGCCAGTATTCAATAAGCAGATTTTGACTGAAATAGGTGTAATTCAATTCTTCTGGGGTGTGCTGTTGCACGAATTCTCGAACCTTGTAATACAACGCGCGAACGTTAGCAGGATATTTACCATCACTGGTGGCTTTGCTTATTGCGTCCGCCAATACGCTGAAAACCGCGTCTTTCATCGTGACTTTTTCGCTTTGTTGTCTGCGCTTCATTTCACGCTGCTCTTTGTCGTAAGCATTCAGATTATTTTTAAGTTCTCGTTGAATAATCTTTGCCGTTTTACCTATCGCCGCTGCGAGAATTTTGGCAACAGCGTTGGGAATTTCTAAACTGCTTTTGCCTTTATCTTTAAAATTCAAGTTCGGGCAAACTAAGTGACAAACGACTACATGATTTTTTGGATCAATCACTTCGTGTAGTAATCCTTCAATACCATGACCATTCATTTTGTCGGTTACTAAAGGTACACCACTCAAAAAATCACTATAAGTTGGGGAGTGATTGATACCAAAAAAGTAGGTGCCTTGATTATCATAACTTTCAGCAATCAGTACCTCGAAAATAAATGGGAAGCCGTAAATATAGCCACTTTCCTTTTCGTACCAAAATCGCCTAACGTTTTGCAATCGTGCCAGTAAATTATCTTTGCCAATCAAGCCCAGTTCTTTGTGCTGTGTTGGGTTCGATTCTAATTTAATTGCCGTGTGCAAAGCCGTAACGATTTCACGATTCGTGTAAATATCCGCAACAAACTTGCCAGCAATGGTACTGGTAATTTTCTGTGCTTTGACTTTGGCAGATGTTCCTTTGAAGGATCGCGCAAATTCATAAATGGTTTTTTTCGTTTGACTGCCCGTAATACAAGTCAGAGCATTAAAATCAGCATCGGTATAAGAATGGGCGTTTGTTGGATCAGCGGGACTAATTTTTTTAAAATCGGGTTGAATCGGGTAAAAAATCGCGGTTTCTGAAATCTCAGAATCAAAAGTTAGCATGGTCATTTTCAGGTTCTCTACATAACCGATTTTTACCCGAATATGCGGGTTGAATACGGCGAATGCTTGCGCCCAATATAGTCCTTCTGTTGAACGTGCCATTTTCATGATGACTTTCACAACCGTTCCTTGTACCAACGGAATATCGAAAACTTCGTAGTCCGTTGGTAACAACATAGATTCGGTCGCATTGATTTTTATTCGATGGTGAAATCCCTGTGATTCAATAATCACATAACCATCACCTAACGCGCAGGGTATGCCTAAAATGGTTTTGAAGGCATTACCTTGTGCGCCGCGTGAGGGTGATTTATAAGTCGCTTTGTCACTGGTTCGCGTGGTGAAATCTAAAATCTTTTCGATGGTATCTTTACTTAAACCGTTGCCATTATCGGCAATGCACCAAGTGGCAAATGTGCCATCATGCTCATAACCGATGGTGATTTGTGGTGCAATGCCTGCTGTTTCGCAAGCATCCAGCGCATTGTCGATTAGCTCTTTCACAATCACACTCCCGAATCTATATGATGATTGCCCTGTTGATGAAGTTAAGCCTTTAACGGTTGTGAAGTCTGTGCTGGTTGAAACGCTAAAATGTGTACGTTGTGTATCGATATTAGCCATGATATTTTTTCCTTCAGTATTTGAAAATAGGCAGCAAACACGGGTGTTTCTGCTGTCAAATTAGTTAATCGTTAGCCGCTTCAGTATCTAAAGCGAGAATGGGAATCGGTGAATTATGATTGTGTGCTATTAGCCAAGCCTGATGTGGTGAGTCACGCGCCTTAATTTTCATGCGTGTGCCACTTGGCGTATAAACAGTGGTCATAAGTAACGCATCCATAATTTGAACTTTGTTTGCCTTTAAAAAAGCTCGCTGTTCTTCTGTTAGCTGATTGCTCGGTTTCACCGTAAAGGCATCGTCATCCAGTGTTACTGTAAAACCCGCATTGCGAATTCGAGTTAATGCGTCCATAGCCTCACCTTCATAAAAAATTTTTTAGCGCAAAAAAGTTGATTTCAACGTTGCCAACGTTGCCAATGTTGCCACCCCACAAAAAATCAGGATAAATCAGCATATTTATCCTCCTGATTTTACTGGATGGCATAAAGCAAACGCTCGCCATAACGCAAATTGAGTTCATCAATAATTGTTTGCGTGCTATCACCGAAAGCACCTAAGCAGGTGCCTCCTTGATTGTTGTGAAGTTTAAAATTGATCACGGGGCGTTTGTGTGACAGCAGTTTTATAATCTGTGCTTTGTTTGCTTTGATAAAAGCACGTTGCGTGGGTGTCAATGCACTGGCTGGCGTGACTACAATTTGGCTGCTATCCAACTTGAACATAAAACCCGCATTTGTAAATTCAGTGAGAATGTCAGGCATTAGAATCTCTCCTCATCAACATAAACATTTTCTGTTGGCGCAGAAGTAGTTTTACTTTTAACCTCGGCAACTTTACGAATTTCAATCACAATGCCGCGTGAACCATTTATACGTTCGGGACTGTTGCCAACAATGATTTCAATACCGTAAGTTAAGAGAGCGGGGGACTGCCTTTTAAGCGCATCACTCAAACCACGCGGTGATCGCGGCAAACTTTCACCGCTCAATTTTTCGTTTGAAAGTTTAGTGAGTAGGTTTTGCATCGTGTCTTTATAGACGGTGAGTGAAAGTCCGCTGTAACTTTCCACTAACGCACAAATGGCAACGGCTACAGGTGACGATTCCAATGCTTTGGAAATACTTTTGTATCGATTATTGATGTAAAGATCGGTGAAAAATCCCGCTGCATAACCTTGCACTTGCATCATGGCTTCACCCAATCTTGTGAAATCAGCCATGCGCGGTGGATTTATCAATGTCACGTCAGGCAATTTAGCCAATGCCTTAACAAACAAATCCAGCAGACCACCGAAAATGGTAGGTTTCGCTTCTTCCCATGCCAGATTTAATTCAGTATCTTCACGGTAAGCAATCGGTTGAAGTTCGATAGCGATTAAGCGATCCGTTAAATCCTGTGCCGTCGCCACCGTTGGAATCGAATTGATAATGACGGGACGCTGCACGGAAATGATGGTTTCTTCGCTGTTGGTGTAAAGCGTTCGCGCTGCAAAACCACCGCCCGTTGAAAGTGTACAAAGTGCATCTTGCATTTCTGGCGTGAAATGACTGATATTTTCAAAGCTGACAACCCAATTGCAACCTGCGCTGATAAAAATATCTTCACGATTTTTAGGTGCTGCTCGTAAATTCACGGTATTCGGATCAACAAGCTGCCGTGCTTTGTCATGCGTCGAAGATTTTGCGGTACCTTGCAACCCTGTGATTGTAAGGACAGGCTTTTTAGATTCAGCGCGGTACGCTTCTAATATCCATGCTAAAACTAGCGGACGATCTGCTTCAGGTACATTGATAAATTGCCACAATACATTCAAATCACCACCCATAATAGGCATCGGTAATTCCTGCATAGCCGCAGGCTTCCAAAACTTCATGGATGACTTATCCAGTACGCGCCAACCTGTCGGCAGCACTTCCACCACTTGCATTTTGTCATTAGCAAGAAAGATATAATGTCCATCATTGTGTTGTGCAGTGCGTAAATAAACTCTTTGTTTTACGCCTTCATATTTTGCAATACCTGACAGCGCAAAACAGGCTTGTTTAATGGATGTTTCGCTGGCAGATGAGCCGAATTCAGTGTCCACTTTTGTTGAGGTGTAATAAGAAAAACTAACCCAATCAATGAAACTTTTGCTGCCGATTGACATGGTATGTTCAACGCCGCTAATAACCACCGTTACATAGGCTTTGTCGGTGTGATCATCAAAGAATAATTTACCTTGTGCTGTCACCAAGCTAATCAATTCACTTGCAACGGATTCATTTCCAGCACCATCGCCTGAAGCCGATTCGCCCTCTAATTCTTTGAATGCCGACATCAGCACTGCCGATGGTTTTGCTTTCTTCAATTTAGTGCGGTATTCAAACTTCAACGCTTCGTCTTCACAAATCAGCGCGTAAGCATCTTTGAACGCTTCACTCGCCAGCAAACCTGGTTCATTATTGCAACGGGCTAAAATATCATCGAGGGTTTTCATGGCTTGTTCGAAT
>CAIRCR010000135.1 GCA_903877065.1 uncultured Pseudomonadota bacterium | reverse complement strand
TTAGATAAATCATCGGCTTCTTTATTTAAATGACAAGCCAAGTTATCTGTTTGAATTTCAATTTCACATTTAATTTTTTTAATAAGTTCATTAACAATGTTCCGTAATGGTTCTTGAAACGTATCTAGTGCGGCGGTTTTTCCTTTTCCGCTTTTCTGTTCGGCTACTACATATAGACATATCGGAGATGTTCCCCGTGTAGGATAAGCACAATTCCATTTTCTAGCAGTCATACCACTGGCTACGCCTAGTCCAACCAAGATAAGTGTACTCATTGGCAAAGGGAATTCACGGTTCAGATAACTCGCCATTTTGTGAATAACATGACTTTGAGGAATGGCAGATTCCAAATTAAGATAATTGGTTAGTTGTGGGGCATTTAAAAAGTCATTTATATTGAAGAGCGGCAGCGGGTATTGTGGTGACAATGGCAGTGGTAGATGACTGGGTTGGTGAAAAAAACTTTGAGTTGGCACCTGATGGGCATTGTTTTGTGATGCTGGCACTGAATAGATATTTTGATTTGGTGGATTGATGGGGGCAACGTCATTAGAGAAAAGATTACTAAAGAAATTATCAAAATCATCATATACCTCTTTGATAATATCGCCATTACGCCGAATTATATAGCAGCATTCTTCTAGCTTACCTTCATTTTGATACGGTGGAATATGAATTACATAATCTTTATTAGGATGCCAATAATCAACGCGAACTGTATCATTAGGATAAATGTAGTGGGGTACGCTAAAGTTTGGGAGGTAGCCACTACTTGATAAGAAGCCATATCTCGTAAGAACATCATGAATATGTTGCGTCATTTTAAGAATCTCAATTTCGTTCTAGTCTGGTTAACAGATTACGCACACTCATCGCATACCACTTTGCACCGCGTGGAGTTGGTATCGACAACCTATTTAATTCAGTCGCAGTAGCGGATAGACTAAACCCTCTTACTTGATAATTAAAAACTAAGTCACGCAGATTTTCAGCAAACATAGCAGCATTGTTTTGAATAACGATAATTCCTTTAGCGTTGGCTTCTTTGGCATTGGTTTGATTACCAAGTTTTAATTCCACCCCCTCACGCACTGCCCGTTCCTTTTTAGCTTTCAATGCCGCTTTAGTACGTTGTGAAATCCAATCACGTTCTTTTTGTGCCAGTGACGCAAACAAATGAATCTGAAAGTTATCCGCCTCTAATCCCAACTGAACGACAATAAACCGAATGGATTTATCATTGACAAGATTAGCGATAGATTCAACGTCACGGCTTAGACGGTCAAGTTTTGATACCATCAAACAGCATCGTTCACGTTTGCATCTTGTTAGCAATGCGTTGAGTACAGGACGATTGCGATACGCCCCTTTGGCACTGGCAACCTCTTGAACAGTGTCGATTAGTTCAATGTTATTGGTTTCACAAAACGATTGAATATCAGATTGTTGTGCGTCTAATCCTAACCCGCTTTTACCTTGTTCGCTGGTACTGACGCGAGTGTATGCGATGGCTTTCATGAATTAAGCAACCACTTCAATGCCTTTTCTTTCAATAATCGACAGCAGTTTTAGTGTCGCACCTGTTGGTTTAGCGTCTCCTTGTTCCCATTTTTTTACTGCACGGTCTGATACATTCAAATAAGCGGCAAAAACACTTTGGCTTAAACCGAGCGTGTGTCTGAGGTTAGAGATTTGATTAGCCGTATAGTTAGGCACAGATGGTAATGAATTACGGTCAAACTGTCTCAATGTAGTTTTATCAATCGCGCCAACTTGATAGAGGTCTTTTGCCATTTCACTGAGGGTGTTTTGAATGTTAGTCATTTGAAATCTCTATTAAAGTTTTGTTATCAATTAAAGTGTTGAGTTGTATTTGGGATAAATTAAGAAAGGCTGTTGCCATAATCTTAAAACCATCAAGCTCATTTTGTGCGATGTTATCTTTTTCACCTTTCGCAAAGCCGTGTGCAAAGATAATTTTGTCATCTTGCTTCATCAAAAATATGGTTCTGTAAGCTCCGCGTTTACCTTCGCCATCCCTGCGGATACGTTTTTTATAAACGTTGCCACCTAAATTAGCATCACATAGACCGTTTTCTATTTCAGTAACGGCGCGTATTAAATCATCATTACTCACGTTTTGCTTTTTAGCCCACTTTTCAAATAACCGATATTTAAAAATCTCCATACACACCCAATCGTTTTTTGGAAATTATACCCTTTAGTTCACTGATAGTGGA
>CAIRCR010000134.1 GCA_903877065.1 uncultured Pseudomonadota bacterium | reverse complement strand
CCATTGCTGAAATTAAACCGAGATGATCCAAGTTGTAACTGTTGTATGAAGTGTCAGACATTAAATGCACGCTTTTAGAAAATTTATGAATATCTAAATTTTAAATCATAAATTGCTTTTGGGGGGTGCGGAATGTCGGACATTTCGCTATGACCTAAAATAATTTTCGGCGGCTCGTCGTGTTCAATCACTTTGAGCAAATAACGTTGCCCCCAAACGTAATGACTTTCACGATTGATACAATCGCGTGGCGTTTCACGTTGTTGATTTTGGAATTTGGTTTGCTTTTGTTTAATCCAGCCTAATTTTGCAATCAAAAAAGTCCGCAATGTTTCTTGATTCATATGCAAAGGTGCAGAAATTTTGACCTGACCATTCGGATAAACGCTTAAATGAATGTTTTTTATTTTTTTATGCGTCACATCAACTACGATGTCATTTAGTTTAATAGCACTAATCATCAGTATTCGGCTTGTTGTTTGATGATGGCAAAAATGCGCTCAACTTCCGCAACATCGTTGAGCAATTCATACAAAGCATATTGAATTACGCTTTCTTTTGCAGGAACGCCACGCCAACCATGTGGTCTGACTTCTTTGATTTTTTTATCAATCGCTAACGCTAATACTTCATTTTCATTCAGATTGTTATAAATAGCGCGTTTTCCTGCGGTATCTATTTTTGGCGAAATAGGATTTGATGGTGAAATGACTTGTTTTGCTAATGCCGCGATTTGTTTTAAATACTCGCCGTATTCAATGGCTTTGTTTTTTCGATTGGTAATAATTTCACTGAGCAATTCTGACATTTTGTCAAAGTACGCTGGGTCGTTTAAATGCGCTTTGATAATCGTAGAGCGGATATTGTTCTCAATCGTTTCAGCAACCGCTTCTTGATTGCCTTGCAGACTTTTTGGTAATTGCGAAAGCGCGTCCGCCATGCCCGTTTTGACAATCAATTCCAACAACGGCAAATCACCAAAAGGCGAAATGACGTTTGGTTCGCTCGCTTCGATGTAGGTATCAAGCAAATAGCGCATATCGGCTTCATAGGCTTTCAAGTCGATATTTTCACCGCTGGCGTTACGGATAACTTCGCGTAATTTCACAAAGTCATCGACGTATTTTTTGATGCGTTTGATGTCGGCATCGCTATAACCTGCGGCGGTTAACTCATCGGCAATGTTGGCATAAGCACGAATCAAAGCAACTGTCGCTTTATAGAGTGCCGTGCGTTTGTGTTCGTTTTCGCTTAACGCATCGGGATTTTCGCTGTTGCCACAAAAATAACGGATATAGTCCAATTCGCCGTGCGGCGGCTCTACAGGTTCACACAATAAAATAATTGCTTCGAGCGCATTGTCTAAACGTTCTTTGCCTTTTTTCAAACGTACTTGCAACATCACGTCAGGCGACGCGCCACCTGCACTGTTATCGAGTTCTGAGCTATAAACGGAAATCGCATTTTCAACTTTATTGAACAAATCTTTGTAATCGACAATGTAACCAAATTCTTTGTCGTCGCCGTCTAAACGATTGGTGCGGCAGATTGCTTGAAATAAGCCGTGATATTGCATCGATTTGTCGATGTACAAATAAGTACAGCTCGGTGCGTCAAAACCTGTGAGCAATTTATCCACCACGATAAGCAATTTCATATTCGCTGGCTCTTTGATGAATGCGTTTTTGACTTTGTCTTCGTAGGTTTCGGTTTTACTCATGCCTGCTTTGGCATCAACATTTTTCAGCAATTCAGTGTAAGTGCTATAAATGAATTGTTTGTCGGTTTCGTTATTTGCGCCTGTATCTTCAAGCGTAATATCTTTGGCTTGCGGATTGTAGGACGTGACGACTGCACATTTATTTTTTAATTCGGTAGATTGAAATGCCACGAAATACTTGCACGTTTCATAAATGCTTGAGGCGACTAAAATTGCATTGCCACGTTGATTGCTCAAGCGGGGCTTAACGTTGAAATCCATCACGATGTCGCTAACGACGCGCTCAATTCTGGATTTGGAACTCAACACATTTTGCATCGTTCCCCATTTTTTTTTTAACGCGCTTTTTTGCCAATCGTTTAAGGCTTTGGTTTTCACGTCAAACCATTCGTCAACTTTATCGTTTGAACGCAGTGATTGGTCAATATCACGCGCTTCGTAAATCAAATCCAAAACCACTTCATCATCAACGGCTTCGCTGAATTTGTAGGTGTGAATGTAATTGCCAAACACTTCTAAGCTGGTTTGTTTATCTTTTTTGAGTAGCGGCGTGCCTG
>CAIRCR010000133.1 GCA_903877065.1 uncultured Pseudomonadota bacterium | reverse complement strand
AATTCACAAAGTAACAACGCAAAATTTAAATCTTGAATTTCTGATTTTAGACAAATCCACGATTGAAATAATGAATAAAAATACAGGTGAAAAAAAATCGCTGAATATTGCCAATATTTTAAATACAGAAACCTTAAATAACTTAATAAAAATTATAAAAAAAGAGCAAAAAACGTTTGAAATTCCCGAATTTAAAGTAATTCAGGATACACTTGGTTTTCATGTTGTGAAAAGTGGTCATAACAATCAAAAGGCAGATATTTCTCTCGATATTTCTAACGCACTTTTTCATAAACTAAACGAAGGCTTTAGCGTCAAATCTTATTTAGGTTCAGATCCAACGCTTTTAAATGCGTCGGGAAATACTAATTTCATTTTTGAAATTGGAAATTTAGACGTAAGCAAAATGGATGAAATTAACGCAATTAGCACAAAAACAAAATTGAAAGACCGCATTGAAAAAATTGAAAATGAAGGTGGTATATTTCGTTATGTTGGCGCAGAAAAAGACACAATGACTTACAACCTAAAAATGGTTGATTCGCTACTACCTGAAATTATTGGATATGTTTTACTAGCATTTTACAAAAATCGGATTAGCACGATGTCTGAAATTGTCGATTTTATTCATACGCAAGCATTGCTTAATGCTCAAATTCAATACGGTGATAAACCCGCGTTAAAAAATAAAATACAAAAATTATTGGTTGATGTGTTGCTTGGATTTTTTGCAGGGAGCAAATGGAATGGTTCTTATGAAGCAAATGGCAGCATTGTTCTAAAAAATAATGGTGATTGTGTGGCATTTCACATTGTCGATTTAGAGACCTTAAAAAATTATCTATTTGAAAATATCAAACTCGACACACCATCAACAACTCGTCATCGTTTTGGGCATTTGTTTGTGGAAAAAAATGGCAAGCTGTACTTCAAACTCAATCTACAATTACGCTTTAAATGAGAAAATAATGGAACACGCACACGCAAGTCGTTTAATTGTACTCGACACCGAAACAACAGGATTAAGCACCAAAGACGGCAATCGAATTGTTGAAATTGGTTGTGTGGAATTGATTGATCGTCGTTTGACGGGCAATAATTTTCACGTTTATATCAATCCCGAACGCGATAGCGAGGAAGGCGCGTTGCGGGTTCATGGGTTGACGACTGAATTTTTATCGACCAAACCCAAGTTTGCTCAAATTGCCAACGCTTTTGTTGATTACATTCAAGGCAGCGAGTTAATTATTCACAACGCGCCGTTCGATGTTGGATTTTTGAATTATGAATTAGCATGTTTACCAAATGGGCAAACGATTGAAGATTGTTGCCCCATTTTTGATACGCTTACTGATGCAAAAAAACGCCATCCCGCTCAACGAAACAATTTAGACGCACTTTGTAAGCGTTACGGTGTGGATAATTCAAATCGTAAATTACATGGCGCGTTGTTGGACGCACAGATCCTCGCCGAAGTATTTTTGATGATGACTGGCGGACAGTTTTCGCTGATGAACGAAAGCAGTGCCGCCAAATCGAACGTGGAAGTTTCAACTGAAATAATTGTCCGAACATTGGCAAATCGCCCAGTCTTAAAAGTTTTACGTTGCGACGAAGAAGAATTACAAGCCCACGAAGCGCGTTTAGATTCGATCAAAGAATGCGTGTGGCGTTTGTGATTATTTGAAATTACACCTGCTCAATATACAAAAAACGTAACTACTCAGCCTGCAAAAACACCCCGTAAAGTATCAAATGGATTGACGCTGTTGAGTTTGTTGGTTTCCCAGATAGAACGAATGACACAAAAAGCCTCCGAGCCACCGACAGATCGAAATCCACCAATCACTTTGATT
>CAIRCR010000132.1 GCA_903877065.1 uncultured Pseudomonadota bacterium | reverse complement strand
TTCTGATTCAAGAAGCGAACCTGTTATTTTTATTTTCACTTCTACCGTTAATTCGTCGCCATCAATTTGTGTAATTTTTGCCATTGGATTTGGATTTACTGTTTTTTGGCAGATTTTCTCATAACTACCACATTAAATGGACTCAGCACCCCTAGTATTGATAAAAATCTCGTGGAACTTTGACTCCTTTTGTTTAAACCTACCCATAAAGCTGAGAGATTTATAATTCTCATAGCTTCCGTTTTTGAATTCTCCAGCTCGTTCAAAAATCTCAAATTTCTTTTTCCAAGATTCGCTCACATCAAGTTCATTGATATTGTTTGCTACACCAGCTTGATTATTAACTGGCTCTTTTAACGAAGATTCAAGGGGGCTTTTTTTGATGCCGCTCTTTTTCTGAAATATAAAAGAACCGCAATTAAAACAAGTGTAATAACGCCAATAACAACAGCTCCCCAAATTATTCTTTGTTCGCCTTTTGCATTTGCTTGAGCTTTGCCAATTTGAAGATATTGATCCGCTAGGTCGTTCCTTTGTTGCGTTGTTAAACTCGCATAGTCTACGTTTTCTGCCGCTTCTTTCTTTTGTTGATCAGTTAATTTTGAATAATCTATATTTTGCGTGGGTTGAGGAACTTGTGGAGCGGTTGCTATCTGTTGAACTTCTGGTTGTGGTGCTTGGGTTGTTTCTTGTACTGGTGACACGGCTTCTTGATCTATGGCATTTGTTACAGCCCCGTTATAAACTGTTCCATTGAAACTGCAATTTAGTCCGTGAAAAACAGAACAGCCATCGCCTTCTAATATTTCTGCGTCTTTCCCATTGAAAGTAACACTTATTACACAATTTTCTGTGCCATCTTGGCTTTGAAACTTGAGTGTGTTTCCGATTAGATTGCCACGACCAGAAATCTCGCCATCACAGTTTTGAGTTGCGGTAGTTATTTCTGCGGACGCTGTATTTTTATCAAGAATAAAAACCTTCATCGACAGGTTATTTCCTGAATATGCTCCCCCGAAATTAGAAATCGAAGAGTTAGAAACACTCGAATTTCCAGAAATAGCTGCAATCCTTTTTGAATATGAATCAATCAAACATTTGTCGTCAGTGCATTTATTTCTAACAGATAACCATTGTTTTTGAGATGCAATTAACCCTTTTGCTTCATCATCACTAATGGAATTTTTCACTACTTTGAATTTAAGAGCTAATTCGTTATCTAGGTTGCTAATTCTTTCATTGCCACAAATTGCTTTTTCAATAAACGTCGCTGCTTTATTGCAATCGAATGATGCGGTAAAAACCTTCTCAGTTGCTAAAGTAATCTCTGCTCCGCCATCTCCAAAAACTTCCATGTGAATAACGGGAGTTCCATTTAAAATCGCGTTTTCAGTTTCTGCTGAAATAGATACAACCATGTTTTCCATATTTGATCGTATTTCTTTATTTTTGAACATTTCATCAGATTCATCTTCGGCATCTTTTACATTAAATACATGAAAATTAGCTCTATCTTGACGCAAAATATCCATTACTTTTTTCAAGCGTTGCCCAGAACTATTAAAATGATCTTTCTCACTTAGTCTTGCTTTATAAACAGTCGTGTATTCCTGTGCGAGCGATAACATAGGCAATAACAACATCAATACCGCTAATAATTTTTTTAAATGTGACATAGATTAACACCTTAATTTTTCTGTTTTCTTTATTGTTACTGGCTTTTAAAAGTATCGCTTTTATTAGGCTAAAATTATAATTTCTTGTAAGTTGTTTTTATTTTATAACTTAGCAATATGATTATGTACCCTGCTAAAAGTGAGTTAAGTAACCGTTATTTCTTGAATATATTTTTCCACAATTGATTTTTTTTCTCGATTATATCAGATTTTTCAGACCGTTCCTGTTGATGGGTGAGCAACAAAGTCAGTTTTCGACGTTCTTCGGCTTCACTATCCAACCTTAATAATAACTCCCTGTTAAACTGTTTTTCACGTTCTAACTGTTGGGCTAACGAATCAATTTTCTGCTCGTACAACAAGCGTTCTAACCGTTCTGATTCGGTTCTGATTATGGGTTCTTCTGTGGGTTCTTGAACGTTCTTTTCAAATACCCTGAACAATTCAGAAGCATCTATTTCAAACCGTCCATTTTCACATCTATGTGCTGATAACATACCGTTTTTTATGGCATTGTGTATAACAGATTTGCTTTTACCAGTTTCTGTTGCGGCTTGAGATAATGTAAATTTAGGCATCGTTCTGTTTCGTTCTTTTTATCGTTCTAAAACGTTCTTATGATGTTACAAAAGATTGAGCAAAAAACCTAACGAAAATCGCAATCAAAATGACTTATAGGCGAGGGAAATTTTTCAAACAGACAATTCGTGTCTTGTTTGAACGGATAGAAAAAAGGATAATCAACAGAATTCAGCTCAATGGTGGGCTGGTAGATACAGAAAACCCCGAAATCTCACGTTACTTTGGTCGGTTACAGAGATTTTCAGGGCTTTAGGTCACAACGGAAAGGTCATGAGAAATATTTTTTATACAACCAATCGTAAGAAAAAAGAATTAAACCTTAGATTAGAGGAAACCATTCCGCAAAAACTCAAAGGAGAAGA
>CAIRCR010000131.1 GCA_903877065.1 uncultured Pseudomonadota bacterium | reverse complement strand
TCATTTTGAACTCAAAGGCTGGCCTGAACCGCGTGTCATTGTGCGTTTTTGGATTATCACCGTCATTTTAGTGTTGATTGGTTTAGCAACTTTGAAATTGAGATAGCCCCATGCAAAACCTTTTAAAAACAAGATTTGATTTAACACCCGATTCAAAAATTGTCGTGGTAGGTGAAGGCATTACGGGAGCGTCTGTTGCACGTTTTTTAGAAAAGCTCTCGTTGCCTTTTTCGATTGTCGATAGTCGTAAAACGCCTTTTACGTTTGACACCTTTAAAAATGCTACTCATTTAATCGTTAGTCCTGGTGTTGCGTTGACTGAGCCGACAATTTCAGCAGCTTTGAATTTGGGTTCTAAATTGGTCAGTGATATTGATTTATTTGCCGCCGTTGTTACCGCGCCAATCGTTGCTATTACAGGTGCAAACGGAAAAAGTACAGTCACAACGATGCTCGGAGATATGGCAAAAGCGTGTGGTAAAAATGTCGGTGTTGGTGGAAATTTAGGCAAACCCGCTTTAGATCTACTCGAAACAGCAACAGAATTATACGTTTTAGAATTATCGAGTTTTCAACTCGAACGCTCACACGTTTTAAACACGGTTGCGGCAACGGTTTTAAACATTTCAACCGATCATTTAGATCGTCACGATGATTTAGAAAATTACGCACAAGTCAAACAAGTGATTTTCAGCGGCGATGGTGTCATGGTTTTAAACATTGATGATGCAATGGTTTTAGCTATGCACGATCCGACACGCAAAACATTTACTTTTTCGATTAAACAGAAGGCGGATTTTTATTTAGCTCACGATAATTTGATGCACGGCGAAAATGTTTTAATGTCACTGACTGATTTACCGCTCGAAGGCAAACACAATGCCGCGAATGCGTTGGCAGCTTTAGCGTTAGGATCGGCGATTGGTTTGGATACTGAATTGTGTGTGAAGGCGTTGCAAAAATTCAAAGCCTTGCATCACCGCATGGAAAAAGTAAGTTCTAAAAATGGCATCAATTGGATAAATGATTCCAAAGCCACCAATATCGGGGCGTGTATTGCCGCGCTTGAAGGTTACGACGAAAAAGTGATTTTAATCGTAGGTGGCGACGGAAAAGGTGCAGATATGAATGAACTCGCCCCCGTGATTTTTGAAAAAGCAAAAGCAGTGATTTTAACGGGTAAAGACGCACCGTTAATTGAAACTGCATTGAATTTATTGCCTGAAATCGTTCCCGCTTATCACGCGCAAGATATGCGTGAAGTTATTGCCATTGCAGATTACGTCGGAAAAATAGGCGATACCGTTTTACTTTCTCCCGCGTGTGCGAGCCTTGACCAATATAAAAATTACCAAGACCGTGGCGAACAATTTGCCCGTGAAATTGAGGCATTGCCAGCGTGACAAAACGTGAAAAAACCACTCCTCGTTTCAAACTACACATTGATCGAACATTATTATTGGTTAGTTTTAGTTTGTTGCTTATCGGTTTTGTGATGGTTTCATCAGCCTCTTTACATTTGGGTGCAAAAATAAATAACGACACGCTTTATTATCCTGAACGGCAATTTGTTCACATGGTTTTAGGCTTGATTTCAGCATCTTTTGTCGTGTATCGCCCGATGTATTTTTGGCGTGAATACGGCAGCAAAGCCTTTTTGTTTAGTATATTTTTATTGGTTATTGTTTTATTTCCAGGGATAGGCGTAAAAGTAAACGGAAGTACGCGCTGGTTAAATATTCCAGGATTTAGGATTCAAGTTTCTGAAATCGTGAAATTTTTTACAGTAATTTTTATGGCACATTACGTCACACGACAACAAAAAACTGTGCAAGAATCGTCTACAGGTTTAATGCGTCCGTTGGTTATTTTTACGGTCGTTAGTTTTTTTCTTTTATTGGAACCTGATTTTGGTTCGGCGGTAGTGATTTTAATTATCGTGATGGGCGTAATGTTTCTTGCTGGTGCGCGACTTTTACAATTTCTGGTATTACTTTCTAGCGTAAGTTTCCTGGCGGGAATGCTTGTTTATTTTTCGCCCTATCGCTTGCAACGAGTGACCAGTTTTTTAGATCCGTGGGCTGACCCGTTAAAAACAGGTTTTCAATTAGTACAAGCCTTAATTTCATTTGGACGTGGCGAATGGTTTGGTGTTGGGTTGGGGAATGGTTTGCAAAAATTATTTTATTTACCCGAAGCGCATACCGATTTTTTATTTTCCGTTATCGCTGAAGAACTTGGATTAGTGGGCGTTGTGACAATTATCGGATTATTCGCCGCATTTGTTTGGAAAGCATTTGCCATTGGTGTTGCCGCTGAAAAAGTAGGCGAGCGTTTTTCCGCGTTTATCGCTTACGGTGTGGGCATTTGGTTTGGATTTCAAGCATTTGTCAATATGGGTGTGAATATGGGCTTGTTACCAACAAAAGGCTTGACGTTACCGCTGATGAGTTACGGCGGCGGCAGTATGATGATTATGTGCTGTGCGGTCGCATTGCTGTTTCGCATTCATCACGAAGTTGTTGAATATAATGC
>CAIRCR010000130.1 GCA_903877065.1 uncultured Pseudomonadota bacterium | reverse complement strand
GCCTGAATTGATAATTCGATGATTTTTACCTAATCCTTCTTCTTTGCTGTAGCCGCTAACATCACAAAGTTTCTGATTTACGAATGTAATCGTGCCTTCTACATCAGTCATTGCAACCAGTGAATGTTCATCCAAAGCAATTTTGTAATAATGCAATTCATCCAAGCTACATTTTAATTCGTTTTGTATCGCGGAAAGTTTTTGGTTTTTTTCATCCAAATGCGTAACCGAAGACATTGCAACAAGCGACAACGCAATCATATAAAACCAATAATTGAGCAACTGTGTTTTTTCTAAATCATTTGCAAAAAAACCAACATGATGTACTGCTCCGCTAAGAGCTTGCGTTCCAATTATCAGCAGAGCAAAGGTTACGCCGCGTACTCCTAATTGTTGTCCACCTAAAACAAGCAAAGGGAAAAACCAATAACTGCCTGCAATAAAGCCTAAACTGTCATGAAACCAGTCAAAAAATACAATTTGACCGATAAAAGTTGCGAATAAAATTAACGCAATTTTTGTGACTGGGTCATGTTTTACATGATTTGGATTCGCTTTGTAAGCACTTACTACCAAAAGAAACGGTGTGACTAACAAAATACCTAAAACATCGCCCATCCACCAATGCAGTAAATTTCTTGTAATTTCTTCTGACATTGGAAAGTCGATGGCAACTAATGTCATCGCGCCAATAACTCCCGCGACAATACATCCGACAAAGGTAGTTTTGAGAAGCAAAACATAATCGCGTAATTGACTGAAGGCAAAATTAAAATTGCTGCCACGTTTTAGCGAATGACTAATGACACCGACTTCTAAGGTGTTACCCGTTGCAATGGTAAAAGCGGCAAAAGGATTGTTTAACGTTAGTAGATTGATTAAAAATGAACCTAAAAACACGGCGGATAAATAATTTCTTCCGTTTAGTAATACCGCAGCCAATCCCAAACCTGTCATGGGGCGAATCACGCCAGTAATGCCATTTTCTGTGCTATATAAATGCGTGAAATGAGCAATTAAAGCGTAGCCAATCGCCACAGCAAGAATTTTTATCACATCGTTAATTGTCATAGTCAATGTCTTTTACAATTGATTTTTCTGTTCTTTAGCTTGTAAAAACTCTAAAACATCTTCGTTTTGAACACGGCGATAAATTGCTTCGACAGAAAGATTTAAACCAATCGATTCAAACGTCACTTCGTCACCTAAAAAATAACGTTCTGAAACCCAATGATTATTGCGCCAACACACTTCCACTTCGGCAAAATCTTGTTCAATTAAAACGTATTCTTGCAAACTTGAAATGGTTTTGTAGGCTTCAAATTTCAACATTTTGTCAAAACGTCGTGTGGCTTTCGATAACACTTCGACGATGATTTGCGGTTTGTCGGTGTAGTAATCGTGACCATTTTCATCGTCGCAAGCGACAATAACATCGGGATAAAAAAATTTACTGTTGTTTTTCGTACTGACTTTTACTTTCATATCCGCAACAAAAACATTACAGTGAGTTTCATCTAAATGATTACTTAATAACCGTGCAATCGATTGTGAAAGTAGATTGTGGCTTCGGCTCGCTCCCGCCATCGCATAACAAACACCATCAATATATTCGTGTTTAATTTCACGACTTTTTTCATCTTCGAGATAGTTTTCTTCGCTGATGAAATCAACTTTATGATTTAAATTCATGTTGTTATCTGTCGGTTTTAACGTCGTCACGCAATAAGTGATAAAGCGATTCAATTAAACCGTCACTGTCGTCGGTAGCTCGACTGACATTTTCTTCAGTGTTTTGACTGCGTTGTTCAGTGCGATTTGCCAATGCCGCTTGAATTAGCGTTTCACCATTTTGTTGTGTAAGTGTCACTAAATAAATCGTTTTTGTATCTTCTTCATTTAACGCACTTAAAATATTTTTAAACACGCCCTGTGACTTATAACTGACGTAATAATTGTGTTTATTTTTGTCGTAATCCGTAATTTTGATGTCGCTTTGATTTAACGCTATACCTAATGTGCGCCACGCATCATTGATCGGCAGCTTTAAAATCACACTTTTTGGATTTTCATCGATTAAAACAACGTTATCGTTTAAACCACCAAGCTGTTTTTTGGGTTCAACACTGTCATCAATAATCGTATTTGATATTGTTTTTTGTAAAGCCAAAGTCGGTGGTTTCTCTAACGCGGCAGTATCACGATAACGACTATTTTCGACAGAACCGCACGCGATTAAACTGCTACTCAAAACGAAAAGAATAACTTTTTTTTGCATCATATTATTCACAATAAAAGCGGCGGTGCGTTAACACAGGAAAACCCGCACGAACTTTGACTAAACGCTCATGATCAATTTCAGCTGAAACAAAACCACTGCCCGTTTTATAACTATCCAAAACAACTCCCCACGGATCAATAATCATGCTGTGACCAAATGTGCGACGACCATTTTTATGAAAACCGCCTTGATTTGGCGCAATGATGTAACACAAATTTTCAACAGCACGCGCTCGCAACAATAATTCCCAATGAGCCGCGCCAGTTTCAGCCGTAAATGCAGAAGGAATGACTATAAAATCAACCGTTTTTTCGCTCATTTTGCGAAAAAATTCAGGGAAACGTAAATCATAACAAACTGCCACGCCCATTCGTCCAAAAGGCGTATCAATCACCAATGTTTCATTACCCGCTTCAATTGAATCAGATTCCCGATAAACTTCATTCGTATTAGGGACGTGAACGTCAAACAAATGCACCTTGTCGTAACGCGCCACACGTTTTCCTAAATTGTCATAAATTACACACGCGGCACGCACTTTATTCTCATTTTCGCCTGCAATTGGAATTGTGCCGCCGACAATCCAAACACCATATTTTTTTGCCGTCGTTTCTAAAAAATTTTGAATAATTCCTAAACCGTCAGATTCTTTGACTTTTACTTTGTCTTGTTCGTGATCACCCATCAACGCAAAATTTTCAGGTAACGCGACCAATTTCGCCCCAGCTTTTACTGCTTCGGCGATAAGTTTTTCAGCTTCTAATAAATTTGCACTAATACTGGGACTGGAAGCCATTTGAATAGCAGCACATTTAGTCATGATGATAAGTCTCTTTAGAATTAAATTGTTGGGGAAGCCACGGAAAATCAGTAATGCCGCGCCATGTTTTTTGTATTAAACCATCGTTTTCAGGAAGAGGAATGACTTCAACATTTCCCCACGAACCTTTAACTTGATATTGTGAACCGAAGAAAAAACCATCTTGATCTTTTCCAGTCAGTGTTTTTCCGACTAGGCTCATTATTTTACTGACAATTGTACCAGCAATAGGCACTGCATCAGCACTTTTAGGCGTAACACTGGCTAAGTAATCCACATTTTGTTTAACAAAATCCGTATCACCTTTTAATAAAATTTTAGCTGGAATTGCATCAACAATTAAATTTTCCGTGCTAGCCTTACCTTGTGAAAAATCAAAATGCCCAGTGATACTGTTAAATGTTAAACCTTCCGAATAAATGTCACTAAAATCGAGTTGCAACCGCTTAATCCACTGATCTAAAGCCAGCACGCCTAAAATGCGTCCAAAACCTGGCTCAATGCTTAAAATTCGTCCGTTTTGTAAATTTAAATCCACCTGTCCTAACAATTTTTCTAAATCAAATTGTTGTGGCGTGCCTTGCCAACGCAAATCAAGATTTGCGTTCCCCGTTGTTTCAGCAATATCTCTTGTGATGCCTAAGTTTGAAAACAATTGTCCTGCTTTGAAAAATTCTAATTTCCCACGCAATTGAGTCTGCGAAATCGGAGCGTTTTGCCACTCCCCTGTCATGGTCAAATTATGCGTCATTGCTTGTAAATCAATTGTTTTAATGGTCATGCCGTTCACTGATTGTTGTGTTTCAACGGTCAATTTTCCCAATGCTTTATTAAGCCAAAACGTATTTTCGCTTTTTAACAAAAGTGATGGTAATTTTTTGGACGATTCAATTGGCACAGTGGATTCATTTTTAGTTTCATCACTGGTTTTGAATTGTTTGAAAATTGCTAAATCTAACTTTTCTAGTTCTAATTTCAGAGTCGAATTATTTTGTTGGATAATTTGCCCTTGAGCAAACGAGCTATTTAATTTACCGCGCCACGCCTCATTTTCACGCTTTAAAACCAAATCAAATACACCTAACTCGGCTTTTTTCCAGCGTGCGTTTTGACTTTGAATTGAAACGGTGTGAATGCCGTCCGCGCTATTTTCAGAGCTTGCCGCCGCTAAACCTAGCCAATCTTGTAACGCAAGCCCATCACGCGAAATGGTTAAACTTAAACCTTTTGAACTAGGCAATTCAACGTTGCCATCACCTAACAAAATCGTGCCACGCTCGAGATGTTTAGTTTTTGTGTCGAGCTTTACAGCGGCTTTTAGTCGCTCGTCATAATTGAACGTCAATGGCAAAAGTACGTCGTCATCTAACGTCAACATCATTGTGAACGGCACTTTTTGTAATTTAGATTTAGCCAGTTCTGCTGGAAGATTTAACGTAATTCCCGCTAACATGGATTGTAATTTCAATGTTGGTGGGTTTTGTGAGTAAGGCAATTTAAGTGTCAAATCATAATCGGTACTGCCCTCAATCCACGCCGTTTGTGCCAATTTTGTAAGGGGTAAAATATTTAACTGACCAAATAAATCATCAATACTCGTGCTGCCCGCAATATCAATTTCGGTTTGACTTTCTTTTTCTTTGCTTTGCAAACGTATTTTAATCGGACGATTTAACGCCACCGCAGAAATCGGGTCGCTAAACACGCCTTTTTCTGTGAATTTCAATTCGCCGTTAATCGCGTGAACAGGTAAATTGAGCGATCTTACTTTGAGTTTTGCTTGTTTGAATTGCACTGAAACGTCAACTTTGGTTTCTAGTTTTGTAATGACAGGGATTTGTAAATCGAGCAAAAGACGCGTGTTGCCTTGTGGAGAAATTGCCGCCAACACGGAATCAGCGCGGGAGTGCAACGGCGATTTCTGCATATAATTTAAAACACTGTTAATTTCGCCATCAATTTCACCGACAACATGAACGTAACGACTGCTTGTCAGCATTTTTGCCACGGTGACTTCTGAGAATTTAACCGTCGCATTTTGTGCCATTCCCGATAAATTCACTTGTAAATCATTTTGATAAAAACGAACTTGTGCCGTGACATCGTCAATTGGCAACCAATCTGGAGCAAATTTTAGTTGCCCGTTTTCAGCGTCAAATAAAACTTCAAATACCCCCTGCCCTTTTTCAAACGGAAAATCAGATGTTTTACCGCAAAACAAAACCTGCCCGTTTTTCACTCGTCCTTTTCCAAAGGCATTATCGAGCCAATCAACCGCTGCTTTTTCCATAATTTTGGCGGGCAAATAATGTGATGTTTGTGTTGCGTCAGTAATTTCAAATTTTGTTTGTAGATCCATAAATGTGGCGCCATTTTTTGGCAACGTGAGAAGCAAACGACTGTCGCTTGGAATGTCTTTTGTTTCAAGCACAATTGATTCACTTTCAATGCGCCACGCTTCGGCGGTTTGTTGCCAATTCAACATGGTTTTTAATTTTATGCCTAGCAATGGTTCACGAAATACCGTCGGAGCATTAACAGCTAATTTGTCTGAATTTAATTTCAACGTTCCAGCAAGTTCATTGCCGTGAAAATAACCGTTCAAATGCTCTACATTTGTTTTTTCTATGTTTGCACTCAAGTCATTAAATGTGCCATCAAACGCAAATTTTTGTTGCGTAGGTTGCGTGAATAAATTGATATTTGTAAACGTACCGCCCAATTGATTTGCATCAAAAGACGATGCAACAAAAAAATTAACCAATGACATTGAAGGCGCAATTTCGAGTTTTTCTAAGAAAATTCCAACGCCATTTTCGGCAGGATTATTTTCATTAAACGTCGCAAAAATAGAGCCATTGAGTTCATTTGTTGGTAATTGAAGTTGCAACGACGGTAAACGCACAAACCATGTTTCGTTTTCATGTTTGAGTTGAAAACTACTGCTAAATTCATTTATTTTTAAATTGGGATGTTGTGGACGATTTAACGCGACGTGCTGTAATTTTATGTCACCGTTAATGCTTCTGAGTTGCCCATTTTGCCACAAGCCCCACATTTTTAAATTCGCAAAGCCGTCGATAATTTTGAACGATAAAGGCAAACCAAAAGACTCTAATTCATCGAGTTTAAGATTTTTATCTTCAAGGAAAATTTTTCCATTTAAAGTTTTTGGCTCGAATGGATTTCCTGAAAAATCGCCCGAAACACGCAAAGGTTCAGATTGTTGCGATAATTTAGCCAGTAAATTCACGCGATGCTGTTCACCGTTATTCATAATCGCTAAATTGACAGGCGAAATTTTACGCGGTGGCGTGTTCAATTTTTCGTCGCGCCACGTTATTGAACTTTGTAAAAGCAGATATTTTCCTTGCAACAACCACAACGGTTGACCGTCACCTGCTTTCAAACCTTCAAGCGTAATGCTGTCGTCAACATGGCGAATTAACGTAATTTGAGCGCCAACGAGCGTGACAGAAACAGAAGTAAGAAAATTTTGCGTTGAAATAAATTGCCAAACATTGATGCTTAATCGAATTTCTTTGAGTTTAATTTTTTCGTTGGCAATGTTGAGTTGGGACAACTGCAATTCAGGTTGAATTCCACGAAATTTAGCGTGTAATTTTCCAATCGTAACGGGCGTATCAATCATTTCGCTCAATTCGCTGGCTAAATTAATTTTGTAATTTTCGATGCTCGAAAATAGAAAATTCGCGCACAAGAAACTGATCGTTATCAGCAGTAACGTCCAGAATAAAAAGTGATGCACTAGATTGTAAAAATAGCTTTTCATGGATAGTGTTTCATTTATGTTTGGGTAAAATTCTTCTCGCATTTTTACCAAGAAAAACTCATTGTTGAACGTTTTGCTTTTAACCACAATCACCTAGAAACCTTGTGTTATATTACATACATTCAATTCCTTCTATTTACAGAGATTTTACATGAGTTTTAAAGCTCTCGGCTTGAGTGAAGAATTACTTAAAGCTATCGTCGAACAAGGTTATACCACACCGACTCCCGTACAAAAACAAGCCATTCCACACATTCTTGCAGGTAAAGATGTTTTAGCTGGCGCGCAAACTGGCACGGGAAAAACTGCTGGGTTCACGTTGCCATTGTTGCAACGATTGATGGAAAACCACGATCCACATCAAAAACCACGTCGTATTCGTGCATTGATTTTAGTCCCAACCCGTGAACTTGCCGCGCAAGTTTATGAAAGCATCCAAACTTACGGCAAAAATTTACCACTTATTACGGAAGTTATTATCGGTGGCGCGAGTATCAATATGCAAATTCGCCAACTGCAACGCGGTTGCGATATTGTCGTGGCAACAACAGGGCGGTTGTGTGACCATATGCACGAACGCCACATCAATTTGAACAGCGTTGAAATTTTGGTACTCGACGAAGCAGACAGAATGCTCGATATGGGTTTTTTGCCTGACATTAAACGTATTTGTGGTAACTTGCCGAAACAGCGTCAAACGTTGTTATTTTCAGCAACCTATTCCACACAAATTAAAGCCCTCACCGCGCAATTACTCAATAATCCTGTCGCCGTAGAAGTGGCTAAACCCAATATCACTTCTGAAAACGTTTCAGAATTGGTTTACGGAATCGCAAAAGAAAATAAACGCGCCCTACTCTCTTACCTCATTGGCAGTAATAATTGGCAGCAGGTTTTGGTTTTTGTGCGTACAAAACACGGCGCAGACCGATTAGAAAAACAATTAACGATGGACGGTATTCGTTCGGCAGCATTGCACGGCGACAAAACGCAAGGCGCACGCGTAAAAGCCTTAGATTTTTTCAAAACAGGAAAAGTATCCGTATTAGTGGCGACAGATATTGCAGCGCGTGGTTTGGATATTGATAATTTGCCACACGTTGTCAATTACGATCTACCGCAAGTTCCCGAAGATTACATTCACCGCATTGGACGCACTGGGCGAGCAGGTTCAAGCGGCGCGGCGATTTCATTGGTCTGTCCTGAAGAATCACATTTGTTGTTTGAAATTGAAAAATTGTTAAAACGTCATTTGCCACAAATCGCGGACACGGGTTATGAAGTCGTTTCTTTAAAAGTCGCCGATATGCCCAAAAAAGTTGTCACGAAAGAGGGAGCTAAAAAAGATTTACGCCACAAAAAACCAGTTGACAAAAAAGGCTACGTTGCAAGAAATCAAGCTCCAAGCTCAAGACCTAAAACGCAAGGCTCACGCAGTAGAAGTCGCTAATTTTGATGTGTTATGCTGACTGAATTTTCCTTAATCGATAAATTTTTCAAAAAAGAGACACAACAAAATTCCGAAACTCGTTTGGGAATTGGTGACGATTGTGCCTTGTTAGCAATTCCAAACGGGTACGAATTAGCGATAACCACTGACACGATGGTTGAAAATGTACATTTTTTTGCTGATGCAAATCCTATTCAATTGGGGCATAAATTACTCGCGGTGAATTTGAGTGATTTGGCGGCAATGGGCGCAAAACCATTGGCAATCACGTTAGCATTGACGTTGCCACGAATAGATGAACATTGGTTAAGCGCGTTTTCGCAAGGATTGTTAACACTCGCACAGCGTTACAACGTTGATTTAATCGGCGGCGACACCACGAAAGGCGCGTTGACATTGACCGTGCAAGCCATTGGTTTAGTGCCAAACAAACAGGCATTAAAACGATCCACCGCGCAAGTTGGTGACATCATTTACATGACGGGATTGTTAGGTGACGCGGGTTTAGGTTTGAAAATTAAACAAGGTTACGAATGCCAATCTAAAAATGCGTTGATGCGTTTTCATGAACCGATGCCGCGCATTGAAATCGGTTTAGCATTACGAAATGTTGCCAGTGCGTGCGTTGATATTTCAGACGGTTTAGTTGGTGATTTGAGTCATATTTTGAAACAAAGCAACGTAGGCGCGTGTTTGGATTTCGATAAATTGCCGCTTTCTGACGATGTAAAAAAATACATTGAAAAAACGGGTGACAAATTCATGCCACTGATTGCAGGCGACGATTACGAATTGTGTTTTACCGTTCCACCAAAATTAGCGCATCGTGTGCCTGAAAACTGCACAGCGATTGGTATTATCGAAAAAGAATCGGGTTTACGTTTAAAAAAATCGGGTCACATTGAAACATTCACAGCAAAAGGTTATGAACATTTTTCTTGAAAATTACGGTAAAAATCAAATCACACCACAGCAAATTTTAAAAAATCCGATTTTGTTTTTAGCGTTTGGTTTTGGTTCGGGTTTAGTCAAAAAAGCACCTGGGACGTGTGGCACGTTGGCGGCGATTCCTCTGTATTTGTTATTCGCACAAACACCGTTTTGGTTTTATAGCGTGTTGACAATTATTGTGACTTGGGGTGGCATTAAAATTTGCGATGATGCGGCAAATTTACTCGGTGAACATGATTTTAATGGCATCGTGTGGGATGAAATTGCAGGTTATTTGATTACGATGTGGTTTGCGTCGTTTAGTTGGCAAGCGACCATTTTGGGTTTTGTGTTGTTTCGCTTTTTCGATATTTTAAAACCGTTTCCGATTAAATGGGTTGATAAACACGTTCAAGGCGGTTTAGGAATTATGCTTGATGACGTGTTGGCAGGTTTAGCAGCAGGTGTATTGTTGTTGGTGTGTAAATCGATGGGCATTATTTTTTAATTATTTAGAGAACCTTAATTTAGACGATAAGATTTACTTTTTTATTTTTTCAGGTGGGAAAATGACTTTAGCAATTTTTGATTTAGATAACACGTTAATTGCCGATGATAGTGATTACTTATGGGGGCAATTTTTAGTTAATAAGGGTGTGGTTGATAAAACAACTTACGAACAAATTAACGCTCAGTTTTATCAAGATTATAAAAACGGTACATTAGACATAATCGCTTTTTTACGCTTTGCGCTAAAGCCTTTGGTTGATAATCAACTCGATCAATTACACATTTGGCGAGATCAATTTATGTCACAAATTGTCCCGTCTATTTTACTGACGGCGGCACAAGAATTGGTCGAAAAACATCGGGCGCAAAGTCACACATTACTCGTTATCACAGCGACAAATCGATTTATTACCGCACCGATTGTTGAAAAGTATGGCATTGATAATTTAATTGCCACAACCCCCGAACTAATAAACGGGCGTTATACAGGTGAAATTACAGGCGTACCGTGTTTTCAACAGGGCAAAGTGACATTATTAAATGATTGGCTAAAACAAACGGGAGAAACCTTGCAAGGCAGTTATTTTTACAGCGATTCGCACAACGATTTACCGTTATTAAGCCTGGTTGACCATCCAGTTGCTGTTGATGCTGACGAAAAATTGAGTTCCGTTGCTTTAGAAAAAGGCTGGGCAATGATTACTTTACGCAACTGATTACATCATCCAATTGACTTCGCTAGAAAATCGTGGCTTGCCTTCAATTCATTAAAAAAATCGAACACAGCGTGTTCTCATAATTTATTCATTTGAAAAAATCCCTCAATACATTCAAAAATGTTAAAAAGATCATGATTTATACACGTCAAATTGCTTTATTTTTTCTATTCACAATCACATTAACCGCGTGTGGCTTTCATCCACGCGGTGCGTATCAATTGCCAATTGAACTTAAACAAGTTTATCTCGAAGGCGGTTCGCCAGCGTTGCGTGAGCAAATGCGACAACAATTAAATCAATCAAGCAGTGAACTTGCACCATCACGCGAAACGGCAAGCATTGTGATTAAATTGTTTGACGAAAACTTTCAACGACGTGGCGTATCGTTGAGCGAACGCGGCAAAACCAACGAATATGAATTGATTTATCGTGTTGAATACGAACTTGCAACACCCAAAGATGCGGTACTTTTAGAGCGTCAGCCGCTCGAAATTCGTCGTGATTATTACAACGATCAACAAGCCATTTTGGCACGCGATAACGAAGAAACGACGTTGCGCTCTGAAATGGCACAACAAACGGTGCGAACATTGCTCAATCAAGCGCGTTTTGCTTTAGAAAAAAGTGAAAAATAATGCGCTTAAAACCTGAACAATTAACACCTGAGTTACAAAAAAATCTTGGTGCAGTGTATTTATTCAGCGGTGACGAACCGTTACAAATTCTCGAATTAGCCGATTGTGTGCGACACGCGGCAAAACAAGCGGGTTTTTTGCAACGTGAAATTTTTTCGACTGACACGGGTTTTGAATGGTCAGAATTGACGACGGCGGCAAGTTCATTGTCCATTTTTGGCGATAAAAAAGTGCTTGATGTGCGTGTTCCAAATGCCAATTTTGGCAACGATGGCGCGAAAACATTAACGTCTTATTGTGAGCGTTTACCTGTTGACACGGTTTTGTTGATTACGACGGGAAAATTGGCGAGTGCGAGTTTAAAAACACGCTGGTTTGAAGCTGTTGATAAAGTTGGCATCACGATTCAAGTGCGACCGTTGGAAGGTGACGAGTTGATGCAATGGTTGCAAAATCGTTTGCAGCAACGCGGTTTGGCTACCGATAGAGAGGGTTTGACGTTATTGGCGGCGCGAGTGGAAGGGAATTTACTTGCTGGCGCACAAGAAATTGAAAAATTATATGTGCTTTATGGCGCGTCACAGTTGAGTTCAGCACAAATTTCCGATGTCGTTGCCGATAGTTCACGTTACGATGTATTCAAATTAAGCGATGCCATTTTGGCGGCAAATGTAAATCGCATTTTTAAAGTTTTAGCGGGTTTACAATCCGAAGGCATTGCCGCACCTGTCGTACTTTGGGCGTTGATGCGAGAAGCGCGAACGCTTTGCAAAATAAAAATAGCACTCGTTGACGGACAACATAAAGACAGCGTTTTTCGTAATAATCAAATCTGGGACAAACGAGTTGCGCTGGTTGATAAAGCCTTAAAACGTTTGTCGCACGATAAATTATTTGAAATTTTGACACTCAGCGCGAAAGCCGATAGGCAAGCAAAAGGTCAAGAATCGGGTGATGTGTGGGAAACGATTTTGGCGGTGTGTTTGCTGTTTGCCTAACAACTAAATAATTTTGAGAAAATTTATGATGAAACAACTTTTCCGAACAAAACCAGTTGAATCAGAAACTGAAAATACACTTCATCGCTGTTTGTCGAAATGGGATTTAACGTTTTTGGGCATTGGCGCAATTATCGGCACAGGAATTTTTGTGCTAACAGGCATTGCCGCCGCAACACAATCAGGACCTGCGGTTATTTTATCGTTTGTCGTAGCGGGATTTGCTTGCGTTTTTGCCGCGTTATCGTATGCAGAATTAGCCGCGTCAGTTGGTGGTTGTGGCAGTGCTTACGGTTACAGTTACGCCGCGTTTGGCGAATTGGTTGCGTGGATTATCGGTTGGGATTTGTTGCTCGAATACGCAATATCAGTTGCCGCCGTCGCAAACGGCTGGGCGGGTTATTTCAATAATGCGCTGACGGCAATTGGCTTGACGTTCCCCGACGTTTTAACGAAAGCTCCAAAACTCGGTGGCATTATCAATTTACCTGCAACCGTTATTATTTTGTTGTTGATGGGCTTTTTAATTGTTGGCGTAAAACACAGCGCGAAACTCAATAACATCATGGTTGCGGTGAAACTCGTAACGATTGCTGTATTCATTGGATTAGCAGTTTTCAATGTCAATCCTGATTTGTGGCATCCTTTTTTGCCTTTTGGTTGGTTTGAAACCTTGCCAGACGGTAAAACAATTGGTGTTTTTGCTGGCGCGTCGATTGTATTTTTTGCTTACGTTGGATTTGATGCGGTTTCGACTGCCGCCGAAGAAGCGAAAAATCCACAAAAAGATTTACCGTTTGGCATTGTGGCTTCGTTAATTTTTTGCACGATGATTTATATTTTAGTTTCTGGTTTGCTAACAGGCGTTGTCCATTACAGCGAGTTAAATGTGTCTTCGCCAGTTGCTCACGCCCTGAAATTATTAGGTTTTACTTGGGCTTCGGCGTTAGTTTCGACGGGGGTCATTGCAGGTTTAACGACGGTGATGTTGGTGCTTTATTACGGCTTAACACGCGTCATTTTTGCGATGGCACGCGACGGTTTATTGCCTGAATTTTTTAATTCCGTACACGAAAAAACACAAACACCCGTGCGCGTCATTGTTATTTGTGGCGTGATTATGTCGATTATTGCAGGATTGATTCCGCTCGGTGATTTAGCTGAATTGGTGAACATTGGCACATTGGCGGCGTTTGTTTTGGTTTGTTTTGGTGTCATCGTTTTACGTTTCACTCAACCCGATTTGCCACGTCCATTTCGTTCACCCTACAGCCCGTTATTTCCAGCGTTGGGTATGATTTCATGTGGCGCGTTGATGGCATTTTTACCCGCTCAAACGTGGTGGCGTTTTTTGATTTGGTTGATGATTGGAATTATTGTTTATTTGGTTTATTCCAAACAACACAGCAAACTTAATAAATAAAACTTAGGCAACACGATTTTTTATATAGTGATTAGAATTTTTTAATGGATTCGGTTATTGTAGCCACAGATGCTCAATTTATCGTCATTCGCAAAATATAACACCTTACTTTTTCAGGATTAAAAATGTCAGACATCGAAATTGCACAACGTGCCGTCATGAAACCAATTATTGCCTTGGCTCAAGAAAATTACGGCATCACTCCAGAACATTTAGACCCAATCGGTCATTACAAAGCCAAACTTTCACTTGAATACGTCAACAGTTTAACGGACAAAATCGATGGTAAATTGATTCTTGTCACGGCAATTAGTCCAACACCCGCAGGTGAAGGTAAAACCACGACAACGGTTGGTTTAGGCGATGCGATGAATCGTTTGAACAAAAAAACAATCATGTGTTTGCGTGAACCTTCGCTTGGACCTTGCTTTGGTGTGAAAGGTGGCGCGGCGGGTGGAGGTTACGCGCAAGTTGTTCCAATGGAAGACATCAATTTACATTTTACAGGCGATTTTCACGCGATCGGCGTAGCACACAATTTGTTATCCGCCTTAATTGATAATCACATCAATCACGGCAACGAACTCGATATTGACCCGCGCAGAATTCAATGGAAGCGCGTTGTTGATATGAATGACCGCGCGTTGCGAAATATCGTCATTGGTATGGGCGGTGTGGCAAACGGTTATTTGCGCGAAGACGGTTACGATATTGTTGTTGCGTCAGAAGTGATGGCAATTTTGTGTTTAGCCACTAGCCGTGTTGATTTGAAAGAACGTTTGGGGCGCATTGTGATTGGGTATAAATCCGATAAAGTCACACCCATTTACGCACGCGATTTAAAAGCACATGGCGCGATGGCTGCATTATTAAAAGATGCAATCAAACCTAATTTAGTGCAAACACTCGAAAACAACATTGCCATCATTCACGGCGGTCCTTTTGCGAATATCGCACACGGTTGTAACACTGTGACAGCAACAAAAACCGCGTTGAAACTGGCAGATTACGTTGTCACTGAAGCAGGTTTTGGTGCAGATTTAGGGGCAGAAAAATTCATCGACATAAAATGCCGAATGGCAGGTTTAAAACCGTCAGCGGTTGTTTTGGTGGCAACAATTCGCGCCTTAAAATTTCACGGCGGCGTTGTTAAAGACGCATTGAACAAAGAAGATTTAGCGGCCTTAGACGCTGGATTTGAAAATTTGGAGCGTCATTACCACAACATCACGCAGCATTACGGCTTGCCGTGCGTGGTTTGCGTGAATCATTTTACGTTTGACACCGAAGCCGAATTGGCTTTGCTTCAACAAAAATGTGCGAAATTAGGCGCGACGTGTGTGATTTCAAAACACTGGGCAAATGGTGGCGAAGGCTCGGAAGATTTGGCGAAAGCGATCGTTGAAATCGTAGATAATCGTGAACCTGAATTTAAATTTGTTTACGATGAAAATTTGAGTTTATGGGAAAAAATTGAAGCAATTGCAACTAAACTTTATGGTGCAGGCAAGATTACGGCAAGTTTAAGAGTAAAATCTCAACTCAGCGCGTGGAACGCAGATTACGGCACGTTTCCAATTTGTATGGCGAAAACACAAATGTCATTTTCAACGAACCCGAATTTGAAAGGCGCACCCTCAGGGCATACGATTGAAATTCGTGACGTGCGTTTAGCGAATGGTGCGGGATTTATTGTGGCGATTGCTGGCGATATGATGACAATGCCTGGTTTGCCAAAAGTACCTGCTGCGGAACGCATAGATATTGATGATGATGGTAAAATTACTGGCTTATTTTAACGACGACAACACACTGTTCGTGCTATTTACGAACGATATTTTTATATTTTTTTAAGGTGAAAAATCATGACAAACAAAAAATTTAGATTAGTAACCCGTAGCGATTTTGATGGGTTGATTTGTGCGGTGCTTTTGAAAGAAATGGATTTAATTGGGGAAATTAAATTTGTGCATCCGAAAGATATGCAAGACGAAATTATTGATGTGACTAACAATGACATTACTACCAATTTGCCTTATGTGAAAGGCGTGCATTTGGCGTTTGATCACCATTTGAGCGAAACCCTTCGCAACGGAAAAGAAGATAATCATATCATCGACCCAAATGCCCCTTCAGCGGCGCGAGTGGTTTACGATTATTACGGCGGTGCATCACGTTTCCCTGCGAATTGGGATGTAATGATGGCGGCGGTTGATAAAGGCGATGCGGCACAATTCAGTAAAGATGAAATTCTCAATCCAGATGGCTGGGTATTGATGAATTTTTTAATGGATGCGCGTACAGGTTTGGGACGTTTTAGAGATTTCACCGTTTCAAATTATCAATTGATGATGGATTTGATTGATTGTTGCAAAGATCACGACATTGACTACATTCTGGCATTACCAGACGTTCAAGAACGTGTGACGTTATTTAAAGAGCATGAAGCGGCGGCGAAAGAACAAATTAAACGTTGTTCAACCGTTCACGGTAATTTGGTTGTTTTAGATTTACGTCACGAAGAAACTATTTACGCGGTAAATCGTTTCATGATTTACGCGCTTTATCCCGATTGCAACATTTCAATTCATGTGATGTGGGGCGTGAAGCAACAAAATACGGTATTTGCAATTGGCAAATCAATTTTAAGTCGTACCTCAAACACAAACGTGGGTGAATTATGTTTGAGCTATAACGGCGGTGGGCATTTGAATGCGGGAACGTGTCAAGTGGCTAACGAAGGTTGTGAAAAAGATTTAAAAGATATTATTGCTAAAATCAACGCAGATGGCTGATTCTAAAAGCTGTAACTGACATTAGTTGTTTTAAATTAGGTTGCAATTTTTTCCAAATAAGTTCGTTATTTTTATAGTGCATCAACGAATTTGTTATGAAAGGGTTGCAACCTTTTTATTGCCTACGAGTTTTTAAATACCCGTATTTTGTGAATTATTCAAAATCAAACGAAGGAACAAATGTAATCGGTAGGCTGATGAACACGAATGGTAAATTGTGAATTTTCTGGAACGCTAAACGATTCACCACCTTTAATGGGTTTCCAGTCTTCTTTTGGCAACAGCACATCTAATTCGCCACTTTGAATATCCATAATTTCTGGCACACCCACATTAAAAACATATTCGCCTGGCAAAATAAAACCTAACGTTTTTGTTGAACCATCGGAAAATTTAACGGTGCGACTGGTGACATTGCCGCCAAAATAAATGTTAGCTTTTTTGACGACGGTGACATTGTTGAATTCTGACATGATTTTTTGCTCTCTTTTGCGTGAAATTAAGATTGTTCTGGAACATAAATGATTTTTTGACCTGGATACGATGAACGAATATTGTCCAAAGTATGCTGTGTAAGTTCTGCGCCTTGTTTCACCAACACCGTACCGTATTGATCACATAAATCGCCTTCTTCCAATTTACCTGGCGTTAAATACACTATTTTGTATAAATCCATTTCATTATTTTCAACTGGCAAATAAAAGACGGGGTTTTTTTGCAGTAAGCCTAAGAATATTTTGACTAATTCGGGATCAAGCTCCGCACCACTAGCCGTAGATGTAAAATAATGAACAATATCTTTTGGTACAGATCGTTCTTCTCCAAACATTTCACCGACCATCATTGCATCGTACAAATCAGCGACAGCCAAAATTCGTGCCGCAAGTGAAATTTCCTCACCTTTTAATTTGTCGGGATAACCTTCGCCGTTAAATTTTTCGTGATGATGACGAACGATTTCCAAAATTTCTACGTCCGTAATGACTTTCGAGAGTAAATTTTCACCTTCAAGAACGTGTCGATGAATCAAATCAATATCGGTGTGCAGTGTCATATCATGTGAAATTTGCGAAAAATCAATATCTAGCTTTAAAAAACCGATGTCGTGAACTAATCCGCTCAAAAAAATACGTCGTTTAAATTCCGTGGATTGATTGAGTGCTTTTGCTAATTCAAAGGCATAACAAGCCACTCGTTTACAGTGCAACCCTAATTTAACGTCAGCTTTGTGTTGTGCTAAAAGTAAAATTTCCAATAACCCGTTATTTATCATAATGAATTTACCTAAAAATTAGAGAGAAGATGTGTTTATAAACGAACAAACGTATGATTGTGACACGTTGGGCAAGGTGGAATTCGGCTTGTTGTTTTAAACGCGATTTCCTTGCCGCAATCCTCACACAAAAAAGTGCCAGCAATAGTAATATCACCGCTTCCATATTTATGCGTAATAGCGTGTTGCTCTATTTCAGCGAGTTCGATACGTGTTTTATCAGCAACGCTTAAAAACGCATCCCACGTTAGATTTTCGATCAATTCAATGTCAAATTTTAGCCAATCGGTTAATGAATTATTGTCATGTGCGGGTAAGTTTTTCGCGGCGTGTTCAACATCTCGTTTGACTTGAGCTGAAACGTGATTCAATTCTTCTGTTGTTAATTCACTGCTTTCATTGGTTTTTTCTTTAGAAATTTCAAACGCATCGGTGAATGAATTTAAAGTATCTTCCATTGTTTCATGCAAATGGTGCATAAATTCACTGTATGCCGTAACCAATTTTTGTGTATTCATTAACGTATTCTCAAAGGTTAAATAAAGAATAGATTCTAACTCAGTGGTTGAATTAAAACGAGTTTGTTTGACAAATAACATCAATTACCGAATGAAATGGTAGAATTTACAAACTTTAATTACACACTCGAAACGATGAATATAGAAAACTTATTAACAGAACTTGCAGGTAAAAATCCGCGTGTCATTTTAAAAGCCGCATTAGCACAATTTGAAAATATTGCCATCTCATTCAGTGGCGCAGAGGACGTGGTGTTGATTGATTTGGCATTAGCAATTCGCAAAGATATTCACGTTTTTTGTTTGGACACAGGACGTTTGCACGCAGAAACGTATCGTTATCTTGAAGCAGTACGAAAACACTACGGCATCGAAATTGAGGTGTTAAGCCCTAACCGTGATTTGCTTGATGCGTTTGTAAAAACGAAAGGTTTATTTAGTTTTTATGAAGATGGTCATTCGCAATGTTGCGGCATTCGTAAAGTTGAACCGTTGCAGCGTAAATTAGCAAACGTTGATGCGTGGATTACTGGGCAACGAAAAGATCAAAGTTTGGACACCCGTCAAGACATTCCAGAAGTTCAAATTGACGGTGCATTTTCTACGCCGCAGCACACGTTGATTAAATTTAATCCATTGCTGAATTGGACTTCGGCGCAAGTTTGGGATTACATCGAAGCGTATCAAGTGCCTTATAATCCGTTGCATCAGCAAGGGTTTATAAGCATTGGTTGTGAACCGTGTACGCGTGCAATTTTGCCCAATCAACATGAACGTGTTGGGCGTTGGTGGTGGGAAGACACTACAAAAAAAGAATGTGGTCTGCACGCTGGAAATTTGAAAAAGTAAAACGTAAAAATCAATCCATTTCGGGCTGTTCGGTTAAAAACTTTTTGTAGTTAATCGACACTTTCAAACCCGCAAACCGCCCTGCCATTCGTGTTAATTCTTGCGTCTTTTTGTCGAAGGTAATTTTGACCTCGTTCAACGCACGATCTTCGTAGCCTTTTTCGATTTCGTGCGTATCAAGCAAAAAATGGTAAACATAAATTTCCTGCTCTGGCTCGTCTTTGATTTCTAACGGTTCGCCTAATTTCGCTACGATTGCCGCTTTTTTCGGTAAATGCTCAGAGATTTTTTCCAGCAACGCGCTATTTGCTTTGAGCTGATGTTTTTCTTTGTCAATTTCCGCGCCACCAATTGAACGTAAGGAAACCTCTAAAAACTTCGGCGGCGCGATTTGCAAAAATAACGATGAAAACGACCACGCCGTTAATCGATTTTCTTTGTTGAAGTATAAATCCGTGTAAAACTTAACCTCAGGCTTAATCACATTTCCAGCGGCATCAAGTTTACGAAACCAATACCGCCATTTTCGACCTTCAGCCGTCGGTGAATCATCGCTAGGATAAAGTTTTGACAACGATACAAAATCTTGACTGTATAAAATTGGCTCTTTAAATTGCAACGTAAATTCGTCGGTCACAACAATTGCAAAATGTTTATCAAATTCGTCCATTTGCTGATAAACCTGAAACGCACGAATCCAATAAACGCAACCTGTCAGCATCAACGTCAGTAAAAGAATACTAATCAGCGCACTTTTTTTATATATTGCATTCATCATCGATCCAATGTGGGTAAATTATTCTAAAACCAACTTTTTTAAATAATCCAAAAATTCATCTTTGACCTCAGAGTGAACTAAACCTTCTTCGACGGTTGCTTGTAAATAGCCCAATTTTGAACCGCAATCGTAACGTTTACCTTCAAATTCATACGCAAATACATTTTGATCAAGCATTAACGCGGCAATTGCGTCAGTTAATTGAATTTCACCGCCCGCCCCTTTCGGGGTTTCTTCAATTTTACGAAAAATTGCTGGTGTTAAAATATAACGTCCGACCACGCCTAAATTTGACGGCGCACGATCGGGCGATGGTTTTTCAACAATCAAATCCACTTGCCCCAATTTTGTGGTCAATTCTTTCGTTTTAACAATACCGTATTTGTCGGTTTCGCTAGGATTGACGCGCTCTACACCTAAAATACTGCATTGATTTCTATGATATTGCGCCACCATTTGTTTTAAACAGCCATTTTCACCATTGCGAATTAAATCGTCTGCCAAAATGACCGCAAACGGCTCATCACCCACAACGCTTTTGGCGCAATGTACCGCGTGACCTAAACCTAATGTTTCGGCTTGACGAATAAAAATAAACGAAACGTGTGCGGGCATCATTTGGCGAATCATTTGCAGCGTTTCCGTTTTGCCACGCATTAACAATTCATTTTCTAATTCGTAGGCTTTATCAAAATGGTCAACAATCGCATTTTTATTGCGCCCCGTCACAAAAATAATCGTGTCAACACCTGCGTCAACGGCTTCTTCAACAGCGTATTGAATCAACGGTTTATCAACAATCGGTAACATTTCCTTTGGACTGGCTTTCGTTGCGGGTAAAAAACGTGTACCTAAACCAGCGACGGGGAAAACAGCTTTTCTTATTTGTTGACTCATGTTTTTATCTCATAAAAAGTTTAAAAGGCGCGAATTTAAAAAGTCCGCAATGTGTTATTTAGAACGCTTTTCAGGCGTGGCATTCGGATAAAAGTTTGAAATGAAAAATCATTGGCTATATTGTGCGACTATTATAGTTTTACTGGAATGAAAATGAACAATGAACCTCTCAAAATTTTAAAAACGGTGTTTGGTTATCCACTATTTCGAGGGCAACAACAAACCATTATAGACTGCCTGATTGCTGGTCAAAATGCGCTGGTGTTGATGCCAACAGGTGGTGGTAAATCGCTGTGTTATCAAATTCCTGCGTTAATTCGAGATGGCGTTGGCATTGTTATTTCACCGTTAATTGCGTTGATGCAAGATCAAGTTGATGCGTTGAAACAATTGGGGATTCGTGCGACGTTTTTAAATTCTGCTTTGACCGCGCAAGAATCACAGCACGTTGAACAGCAATTACTGAATGGTGAATTAGATTTGCTTTATATCGCGCCAGAACGATTGAAAATTTCGACCACATTGGAATTTTTGAAAACATTACCAATTGCGCTGTTTGCCATTGATGAAGCGCATTGTGTTTCACAGTGGGGGCACGATTTTCGTGTTGATTATTTAAATTTGTCGATTTTGCATGAACAATTTCCAAGCGTGCCACGCATTGCCCTGACCGCAACTGCCGACGAAAGAACTCGCGCTGAAATTCAACAACGTTTGCAACTGGAAGATTCCCCTCTTTATATAAGTGGTTTCGATCGTCCGAATATTCGTTACATGATTATCCAAAAACAAACGGGAAAAGAACGCCAACAATTACTCGATTTTATTCGTAAAAATCACGATGGCGATGTGGGCATTGTTTATTGTTTGTCACGCAAAAAAGTCGATGCCGTTGCGGAGTGGTTAACCGAGAAAGGCATTAACGCCCTGCCCTATCACGCGGGATTATCGACAGATATTCGGCAAAAAAATCAGCAACAATTTTTAATGCAAGACAGCGTTGTGATTGTTGCCACGATTGCGTTTGGCATGGGCATTGATAAACCGAATGTGCGATTTGTCGCACATTTGGATTTGCCAAAAAGTGTTGAAGCGTATTATCAAGAAACAGGTCGCGCAGGTCGTGATGGTTTACCTGCAAACGCGTGGATGACTTATGGTTTGCAAGACATTGTGATTTTAAAGAAATGGATTGCTCAATCTGATGCGGATGAAATGCACAAAAATTTGGAAAATTATAAACTCGATTCAATGCTTGCGCTGTGTGAGCAAGTGCATTGTCGGCGGCAAACGCTGTTGCAGTATTTTGGTGAAACATTGCCTGAACCTTGTGGCAATTGTGATTGTTGTTTAAATCCGCCAAAAACGTGGGACGGTACGCTTGCAGCACAGCAGGCGTTATCGTGTATTTTTCGCACGGGTCAGCGTTTTGGTGTTTCGCATTTAATTGACGTGTTGCAAGGCATTCAAACGGAGAAAATTCGTAGTCACAATCACGAGCAGCAATCAACTTTTGGAATCGGTAAAGATTTGGACGAAACGCAGTGGCATTCGGTATTTCGACAATTGGTGGCGCGGAATTTGGTGATTGTGAATTTTGAACAATTCAACACGTTGCAACTGGCTGAAACAAGTCGCCCTGTTTTGCGTGGCGAACAACAATTGATGTTTCGTTACGAAATACGCCCTGAAAAATCAAAGCGAGTTCGTACTGTGGCGAAAAAAGTCGAAGTTGCTCAAGATTTGAAATCACGTTTTTGGAATGCGTTGCGTGAAAAACGCCGCGATCTTGCCGAAGCGCAAAATATTCCTGCTTACATGATTTTTCAAGATGCGACGTTAATGGCAATGATTGAAACAAAACCCCGCACGTTGACGCAATTAGGGGGGATTTCTGGCGTTGGACAACGCAAATTAGAACAATACGGACAGGATTTTTTAGCGATTATTCAAGTGTTCACTGTTTTGGATCGTGATGATTTAAGTTCGAGTGACATTTCGATTAAATTGTTCAAATTGGGAGTGGACGTAGCGAAAATAGTGGAATTAAGGCAATTACAAATGGCGACGGTTTACGCGCATTTAGCTGAAGGTATTTCGACAAATGAATTAACGTTAAGTAACGTGATTCCGATCACAGCCGAAGAAGTGGCAGAAATTCAAGCCGCAATTCTCGCTTTGCCCGATGAATTTAAAAATGCACTAAAACCCGTTTTTGAACAGTTTGAAGAAAAGTATAGTTACGAAATTTTGCGTTGTGTTCGTGCGGCATTGTGTTGAAAACGAAACAATCCCCGCCCAAAAAAGACGGGGATTTTTACAACTCAAAATTAAAACTTAACGACGCATACCACCGCCCTGCAAACCTTGCATTTGACTTTTCACACCGCGCATCATGTTTGCCATATTGCCCGATTTAAGTTTTTTCATCATTTTTTGCATCATCAAAAATTGTTTGAGCATACGATTTACGTCGCTGAGTTCTTGACCACAACCATCCGCAATCCGTTTTTTACGATTACCTTTGATTAAATCAGGAAAACGACGTTCTTTCATTGTCATTGAATTGATGACCCCGATTTGACGTGCGAGCAATTTATCGTTCATTTTGTCTTTGACTTCTGAGGGCATTGCATTCATGCCAGGTAATTTATCCATCATTGAACCGATGCCACCCATGCGTTGCATTTCAATGAGTTGCTCACGGAAATCTTCCAAATCAAATGTTTTGCCTTTTTTGATTTTTTGAACAAGTTTTTCGGCTTTTTCTTTATCAACGGTTTGTTCAATTTGCTCAATCAAACTGAGCATATCGCCCATATCCAAAATCCGCGATGCCATGCGATCGGGATGGAAGGGTTCTAATGCGTTGGTTTTTTCGCCCATCCCGATAAATTTAATCGGTTTGCCTGTAATGTGGCGAATTGACAATGCCGCGCCACCTCTGGCATCGCCGTCTGCTTTGGTCAAAATGACACCCGTGAGCGGCAGTGCATCGTTGAATGCTTTGGCAGTATTTGCGGCATCTTGCCCTGTCATGCTATCGACAACAAATAACGTTTCAATCGGTTTAATCGCCGCGTGCAAGGCTTTAATTTCGTCCATCATTTCATCGTCAATATGCAACCTTCCTGCGGTATCAATGATAATGACATCTAAAAATTTACGTTTTGCAGCATCAATTGCATTTTTTGCAACATCAATCGGTTTTTGTGTAATGTCGCTATCGAAAAAAACTAAATCGACTTCATTTGCGAGCATTTCTAATTGTTTAATTGCGGCGGGACGGTAAACGTCCGCGCTGACTACACCGACTTTTTTCTTATTATTTTCTTGTAGCCAGCGACCTAATTTTGCCACGGTGGTTGTTTTTCCAGCACCTTGTAAACCCGCCATTAAAATGACTGCGGGGGGTTGAGCATTCAGGTTTAAACTTTCGTTTTTATCGCCCATCACTTTGACTAATTCGGCTTGCACCAATTTAATCATGGATTGCCCTGGCGTTAAGCTGCTTTGCACCTCTTTTCCTAACGCCCCCGCTTTTAAATTTTCCAGAAAATCGGTGACAACGGGTAATGCAACATCAGCTTCGAGCAGTGCCACACGCACTTCGTGTAACGTGTCTTTAATGTTACTTTCTGTGAGGCGTGATTGACCTTTAAGTTTTTTTAGGGTGCCGTTTAAGCGTTCGGTTAAATTATCAAACATGGTGGGAACTCGAGAAATGAATAACGGGCAAATAAAACAAACCAACACACTGTCGGCTTGACGTTCAGTGGTATAGTAACACAACGCTTAAAGCGGCAAAAGGCGCGGAATAGACGGCGTGAAGCATTCACAAAAGTTGAGATTTAGTTATGGTCACATTTATTGCAGCAAGTTCAATGCTTGCTTATGTTATGAATACAGGTTGGTTAGCGTGGCAATTGCACAAACGCATAAGACCGCGTACATCGTTAGCATTCGCGTGGTTAGCGGCGGCTTTGCACACTTTGTATATTGGACTGCTTTGTCAACAACAAGGTGGATTTAGTTTCGATATGTTAAGTGTCGCGTCACTCAATATATTAGGAGTCGTATTGGTATTATTATTGACGGCACTCACTAAACCTGTTGAAAAATTGGGTTTTGCTTTATTTCCGTTAGCGGCGATTTTTTTAGGATTAGATGCCGTGATTATGCCATCACCACGTTTATTACCCGTGCATACGGGCGCGATGGCTGTGCATATTTTAACGTCTGTATTGGCATTTAGTTTGTTGAGTGTTGCTGCGTTGCAGGCGATATTGCTGACAATTCAAAACAATCAATTGAAACGACATCCGCCTTCACGTTTTATTTTATTGTTGCCTTCACTGCAAACAATGGAAACGTTGCTGTTTCAAATGATTACCGCTGGTGTGGTGGTGCTGACGGTTTCATTGGGTACGGGCTTTTTGTTTTTACACAATTTGTTCGCTCAACATTTAGCACATAAAACAGTGTTGTCTTTGTTAGCGTGGGGAATTTTTTGTGCCATTTTAATGGGGCGACAACGTTACGGATGGCGGGGGCGCATGGCAGTAAATTGGATACTCGCAGGCTTTGTACTTTTGTTGCTCGGGTATTTTGGCAGTAAATTTGTTTTAGAACTGATTTTGGTGAAAACCTAATCCATTTTAGTTTTGAAATTTTTAAATTCGTGGCAAGTTGATGTCAATTAAAACGTTACTCCATAAAAAACTGTGACCTAGTTCACACATCTAATGTGTTACTGTAAAATTTTACAAATTTACAGTAAACGAGTTTGACAAATAGGGGTGGGATGTTTAGCATTGCAACGTAACAAGTCACGACATTGTCAGATTTTTTCAGTAAGATTCAAATTTAATAATCACCTTTTTAAGGATTTTCAAATGGCTAGCATAACTTATTCCCCTATTAAAACAGTAACAAACGCAGACGAGAGTATTTCGAGTGTTTCGGATTTGATTTTGACCGATGACACTTTCACAGCTGGTGGTGTTTATCAATTAACAATAAATGACTTACCCGCTGAATTGGCGGTCGTGGACGATACTAATGCAACATTAACCATCAACGGCGAAGTGACTGGAGATGTTAATGTACCTTTGGACACTGTTGTTGACGCTTTTGTTTCAGGTAGTGTACCTGATGGCTGGGACACTGCTGTAACCGTTGATAATACACCTGTTGAAACGACTGCAACAGGACTAACAATTGACGCTGTTTCTGGTGATAACGTTATCGGTGCAGCTGATAAAGAAAGTGCAATTGAAATTACAGGTACAGCTGAAGCAGGTTCAACGGTTGTTTTAACACTTACGTCTGTTGATGATGCTGCTACTGTTGAAGCACAGAAAGCGGCTTTAGATGAAGCTAAAGCGGCTTTGGATGACGCGACTGCTGCTGTAACAGATGCTCAAACTGCGTTAGATGCAGCGAATGCGGCGGCTGTCGAGGCAGATATCGCTGCCGCACAAACCGCTTTTGACGAAGCAACGACTGCTGCAGCTGAAGCGCAAACGGCTTTTGACGTAGCAACTGCGGCGGCGGGTGAGAATACTCCAATTGTCACTGAACCATTAGCAGCTGAAGATGGCACATGGTCTTACACATTACCTGCGGACTTAATTGTCGATGGTTCGTTAACTATTTCTGCAGTCGCCACAGATGCTGCTGGAACTGCAAGTGAACCCGTAGAAGATGTCGTTACAATAAATACTGCCGCTCCAAACGCACCAACCATCGACGTTGTTGCAGAAGATGACATTATCGATGCCGATGAAGCAGACGCAGGCGTTACTGTTACTGGTACAACAGTAGATGGCTCTACAGTATCTGTCGTTGTTGGTGATAACGAACCTGCCGAAGCGACCGTTGACGGCACAAAATGGTCTTATGAATTACCTTCGGATGTCATCGCAGATGGTCAATTAAAAATTACTGCAAGTACCACTTTAGACGGCAATGAAAGTGATGTTGCAACAAAAGAAGTCAATGTTGATTTAACACCGATTATTCCAACAATTACTTATTCTGCGACAACTACAAACGAAGATAAAAAAAATCAAGGCGGTATCGCTGACACAATTACATTGACGTTAAAAGGCGACACGTTCTACAAAGATATCATCGGCAAAGATTTAAATTCTGATGCTGAATTGATTCCCGTTGTTTCAAATGTTCCAGAAGGCTTAACGGCTAAATTAGAAGTCATTGACGAAACAACCGCAGAATTGACGTTTACAGGTGAAGCAACGCAACACGCATCAGCTAATGATGTTAAAGATGTTCAAGTTTCATTCTTGGAAACTTATTTCTCGTCAGATGATCAAGATGGATTCGTTCTCCCAGAAGGTGCAGATCAAACGTTATCTATTAGCTTTAAAGATAGTGCGTCATTAACCTTTGATGGTGCGTTTAAAGAAAGTTTAAGCAACGATGGTTCTGTAAATGGCAAAGTTACACTGACTTTGCACAACGATACATTTAAAGATGCAAAAGGTGCTGATTTAAGTGATTTGGTTGATTTCGCACCAAAAGGTTTAACACCACATTTAACAGTTGTTGACGAAACACACGCCGAATTAACATTCACTGGTAAAGCCGTCAATAATGACGCAAAAGACAGCGGTGATTTTAGTATTTCATTTACAGACGCTGATTTTGCTTCAGGTGCAACTCCTGAAGATTTAGGTAAATCAGGTCAATTGGATTTAGGTATTAAATTTATCGAGCCTCGTTTATCTTGGTCTGACAAAGCCTTTAATCAAGATGGCGACACAGCGGATTTAGAAGGCACGTCTATTTTGACGTTAGAAGACGCTACTTTTGTTAAAGAAGGTTTGGATTTATCAAAATTCGTACGCAACCTCCCTGAAGGTGTCACAGCAGAGTTAAAAGTTACCGATTCAACGCACGCAGAATTGACTTTAACTGGTCATGCGAATACTACTGTGCCTCAAAACATTGAAGTGACATTGCCTAAAGTTGCATTTGCTAGCCGTATGGTTGTCACTGATGCAAAAAGCGAACTTGCCTTAACATTTGATGACAAAACAGCTCCTGATGCTCCTGTTATCGATACTATTGCTAGTGACAATGCTATTGACGATCAAGAAAAAGCGGCAGGTGTCACCATTTCTGGTACAGCTGAAGCGGGTTCAACGATTACACTAACATTTGGCACTGACGGCAACACCACTGTTAACAATGGAAGCGCAGATCTAATTGGCGACGCTCAAACGGCATTAGATGACGCGACTACTGCTAAAGATGACGCTCAAAAGGCATTAGATGAGGCAACTGCTGCGGCTGAAACGGCTCAGGCTGATTTAGATGCGGCAAATACTGCTGCCGAAGAAGCTCAAACGGCATTAGACGAAGCGAAGACTACAGCAGAATCTGCAACAGCTACACCTGAAGATGCAACGCTTGCGGAAGAAGCTCAAACTGCGCTTGATGACGCAACTACAGCTGCTACGGATGCTCAAACTGCGTTCGACGACGCAACTGCCGCTGTTGAAACGGCTCAGGCTGATTTAGAAGCAGCAACAACTGCTTTTGACGAAGCTCAAACTGCATTTGATGACGCATCTGCGGGTACAGATGGTTCGACTGTTGACGAAACTCCTGTTGACGAAACTCCTGTTGATGAAACTCCTGTTGATGACACAACTGTTGGTGTGCCTATGAATACTGGCGAAACAGCTCAAGCAAGCGAAATCGTTGATGTAATCAATACAGTAAAAGATATTACCGTAGATAAAGACGGCAATTGGTCTTATAAACTGACTGCTAAAGATTACGCAGATTACGGCTCTGAGTTGGTTAGTGCGGTTGCAACAGATAAAGCAGGAAACCCAAGTTCAGCTCACACCGTAGCGTTTGAAATTGTAGACAGTACAGCACCTGATGCACCTGTTATTGATAAAACGT